>CAZPMM010000009.1:0-13530 GCA_964587405.1 uncultured Rikenellaceae bacterium | reverse complement strand
CCGGGAAGGTGAAATCCTGGACCAATACCTCATCGCCGGCTTTGATCCCCATAGCCTGTGTGGCAGCATGCATTCCGGTTGTACAATTTGAGGTTGCGAATGAATGCTTTACATTGAATTCCTGTGCGAATTCTTTCTGGAACAGGGCAACCTGAGGTCCCATGGTCTGTGATTCCTGCTTAAGAACAGCAAGAAGTGCCTTTTCCTCCATTTCATCATAAATGGAACCAAAAAAAGAATAAGGAACCTTAAGTTTTACTCCATCATTCATCTGGTAACCTGAAGTTATTCCTCCTTCGGTATCAGATCCTGTGAACATTAACTCCTTTTTGCTCATAGTGTTTACTTTAAGATGATATTAATTACTAATATAACATTTTATTCATTTTATTTCCAAATCCTGAATTACTCCGTTTAAATCCAACCTTTCTTTTTTTCCGGAATTCTGTTCCTTGATATTTACTCCATTATCGGACAGAAATTGTAATCATCATACCTTATCATTTTTTATAATCATTGTCTTTCTGTTCCTTTTGACTGTGCTTTTACGCTGTTCTCCGCAATACTCAAGCCCAGAAGAATTATAGCATTGGCATCATCAATCCCAAAACCGGCTGTTTTGATATTTATCTCTTTAATTACTTTTCCGTATCTTGGATTTTCCCACTCATATACAAAGAAATGAACAGGATCGGTACCTTCTGCCGAACAAAGCAAAGAGGGAGCATTATATGCGTATTGATTCTGATTATATTTAACTTTAGACATCTCATTTCCCCTTAATCTTTTCATCCACTTCCAATCCAGAATATTTACCCCAAATCTCAATGGTATGGAAATAACCAGACCATCCTCATAAATAACCTCGTACCAGCCCAGGAGCTCTGAAGTGTCATAAAAGTTAAAAATGGCGGAGTAAGCCTTTCTATTTCTTCCTTCCCTAGCACAGGCATGTAGAAAGATCAGGCTGTTTACATCTTCATTTATTTTAATCCCCGAGATTGATTGTTCTCTTGAATTATCTTTTTTGTTTGATACAACAGCAGCCCTCATATTGCCAGACCCTGGTGCATAAAGATTAAATATCCTGTTACCGGCTCTTACATTTCCTGTTAAAAGGTCATTGAAATTCATGCTGTCAATTCCATTTGACAACGACGAGTTGAACCATTGTGAGATATTCACTGGTTTCACTCTGCTACCGGCATCAGAAGGAAGCTTTTTTCCGCTGAATCTGAAATTAATGTCGCTCATAAGCGCATCGGCAATCCGGGCAATACGGCTGACAGGAAGACTCTTCCCCGACCATAAAAGGTTTGAACAACCCAAAAAATCGACAAGCTGATCTTTTCCGAAATTATACTCTGTAGTAGCAGCCCATGAAGAAGGTGCTCCTCCAAGAAGTCCTTTAATTTTATGTCTTTCTTCCCACTGATCAATATCAACACGAAGATTGCCGTAAACCTGGTTGAATCCGAATTCAGATATCTGTTTGTCGTTGGCTGGCTTATCCCAGAACCAGTTAAACACAAGAATATCTTTTGGTATAAGTTCCAAAACCTGTTCCGGCTTCAGGGCACCTGGTATCCGGTATTGGTACCCCGTTGATGATTTCCATGTCCGAAATTCCCTTTTAGTGACCGATTCAAGCAAATGATCTCCCCATAATGCAACCTTAATTCCTTTTCCTTCAAGATATTCATGTATCTTTCTTACATCCTCGGCATAAAGTTCCCCGTAATCTTTTCCTCTGCATAATTCACAGAGGTCCTTTTCCATCCTCCATTCATCATGACCTATATGGATAATTTTAGGATGAATTACTTCTATATATTCATCGAGTACATCAAAATACAGATCATAACTTCCGGATTTGAGGGGACAGTATGTATCGGGTACAGGTTGATCCATATTCTCAGCAAGTTCCTCATGGCCGGCTAGAAGATAATATGAATGGGTAAGAGATGGAAGTTCAGGTATAACCTCTATATTGAACTGCCTCATATAATTTATCAGGTCGGCAACTTCGTCTTTTTCAAGTATTCCCCCATCAGCGTTATCCTGATGAGAGGAATTCTGGTATTCCATGTGCAACCCGGGGGGTCTGTCAAGACGACTGAAATTGAGCATCCTGGCCAATTTAACAGCTCCCGTATTCAGTTCAGGATGACGTTCCAGCCGCATATTTGCATTAAGCTCGAGAATGATTGTATTGAACTTGTAATAAGTCGCAAAATCTCTCACAAACCTTTTAAAGAAGGAAATATTCTCTCTTCCCGGAAGATACATTTTGATACCACGAAAAGGATATCTTGAAGAATCTTTTATCTGCACAAGCGGGACGTGAAGAGATCCATTATCCATCCTTATCAGCTGGCGAAGTGATCCCAGTCCGAAAAGCGCTCCTTTAGAAGTATTAGAAGCTACAATGATATTTGTTCGTGTAACCGAAAGTATATAACCTTCTTCTCCCAGACTTTCCAAAACCCCTGATAACGCATTCCGGTCACAATATGATTTTACAAGTGGATTTGTAATACTGCCGACAAGGATGAATCTTTCCGCATCGTAAACTGAATTTTTTTTGGTAGTCATGACCGGTAGTTCATATTTATCCGCCAACTCAGCCGATATAAATCCTGCAAGGAACATGTCCTGCCTGGAAGCTTCCTGAGGAATCAGTATTTTTGTATTTAAATCTATGCTGAATTCTCCTTCCGAAATGTGAATTTCAGACGGAAGCGGAAAAACCAGTGGCAATTCATCCTGTGTATCCGTCAATTCTTTGCAGAACATTTCACCCGATCTGCCGAAACATATGTCCTGGCCAAAAGATAATAGGCAGAATAGAAAAAGTACATAATATTGTTTTATTTTCATTCGTATGTATGTTATTTCAATTCGAATTGCAATTTTCCAGACAATCTGGCATAGACTGAATACACAAAACAAACCATTCTGCAACGAAATATCATTATCTCCTGCAAAAATAAGAATCTCTTCTTCCCTAAGAAAATACTTTTCGTCGGATTTATGATGTTTATATACTTAATATAATCCCGTTATTGAACTTTTTTAACAAATAATTGTATCAGAAGATTAAATTTTAATTCTGTAATAAAATTATCTTCCTCAAAATTCGAAAACAAATGGTGTTTTTTAGTTTGCCAGATTAAAATAACTGATCCGGTAATAATAAATAAGCCAAAATGTTACTATATAAAATAATGGAAGTTAAATTTGTATAAAAATATTATAAAAACGACGAATAATACTATTTAATCTGCATACGTTACCTTAACTTTGGTTTGTATTCAGTCATAGTTATTAATTATATTAAGTTTCTGTTCACATTTATTAAGTTTTGGGAACAAGATTAAAGCATTCAGATAGTTTTCAGTTAATAAAAGCATCAATCTGATAAGATATTCGGGCAACAAATAATAAAAACAATATGACAAAACAATTAGCAATCAATGGTGGCCCCAAGGCCGTAACAAGCCCCAAAATCGGATGGCCTAGTTTCGATGAAAAAGCTATCAAATCAGTAGAAGAAGTACTGCGATCAGGTAAGGTAAACTACTGGACAGGGCCAAAGGGGAGAGAATTTGAGAAAAAATTTGCAGAGTGGCAGGGAAGCAAGTATGCTATCTCTGTTGCTACAGGAACAGCTGCCTTACATGTCTCGTTATCAGCATTAGGAATTGGCCCTGGAGATGAAGTTATAGTTCCCAGTTACACTTTTATAGCAACAAGTTTCTCGGTCGTTCAGGCGGGTGCAATACCGAGGTTTGCGGATGTAAATATTGAAGATCATTGTATTAATATTGAATCTGCTGAGAAACTTGTTAATGGAAGGACAAAAGCCATTATGCCGGTACATCTTTATGGCAATGTATGTGATATGGATAAAATAAATGAGTTTGCTCGCAAACATAAATTATTTGTAATTGAGGATAATGCCGAAGCATTTGGAGGTTCCTATAAAGGCAGGAAAACAGGAACTCTTGGTGATATTGCAGGATGCAGTTTCTGTCAGAACAAGACATTTACAACCGGGGGTGAAGGAGGAATAGTAACAACGGACAATGAAGAATATGCCTGGACGGCAAGAAGTTTCAGAGATCATGGGTATGATGTAAAGGAACGTCTTAATTTGCTTGAAATGGAGCAGAAGCTTCCATACATTCATAATATGGTTGGCTGGAATTATCGGATGACAGAGATGCAGTCAGCAATAGGCCTGGCTGAACTTGAGAGGATGGATAGCTGGAATATGCCCACACGCCGGCGCAACGCCAAAATCATAATTGACAGCATAAAGGATTATCCTCAGGTTCTTTACAAACCGATTGATACAGAAGAGCGTCGGAATGGTTGGTATGTGATGGCGTTTTCACTCGATATTGAGAACATGAAATGTGACATAAAACAGTTTGTGGATGCAGCAGTAGCTGAGGGAGCACCTGTATGGAAAGTTTTTTGGCCTCAGTGTCATACAGAACAGGCATTCCAGAAGTATACATCATTTGGCCGAACAGGTTTTCCTTTTAAATCAAAGGAATACGCCGATCCCCAAAGCATTGATTACAAAAGTGTTGATGTGCCCAATGCCAGATGGCATGAGAATCACACCTTCACATGTTTCGCCTTTCCTACTTATACTGAGGAAAATTGTGAACAAATAGGTGATGCGTTAAGAAAAGTAATATCAGCGTTTTCAAAATAAGGTGCATCTTCATATCGCGACAACGAAATTAAGCGGCTGTTAAAACACCAAAGTATTTTTCTGGCAATAATGATATTGCCATTGAGATACAAATTTGCTCAATCATGCCGGCAAACTTGCTTATGACGTTGATAAGAATCCTTGTAAAACAAAGCTGGGATTCTTAAGTTTCGTGTTTGTAATCCGGCAATAATTCATAAGCATCTGTCGCTTTATGTAAGACCCTGAAGAAAGTTGGCAGATAATTGTAAAGGAAAACAAACTGAAATATCAAATTTATATTTCTTTCAACCGCAGGTATTTCATGAAAGACGGTTCGGTTGTATTTAATCCAATGTTTCTCAATCCAGACATTGTAAGACCGGCAGGACCTATTGATCCTGAGGTTAATATTGTGATGCTTTATGACATAGTTGATAATATACCTATTGCTTCACTAACTGGTTTTGCATTACATGCGGATATCGTTAAAGAATATGGTTCGAGATATCAAAAAAACGCTGTCGGTGATAAAAACTCGGTCAGTGCTGACTATCCAAATTGGATCGAAGAGTCATTACGTAAAGATTTTGGAAGTGAGTTTAATTCTATTTTCTTCCCTGGATGTTGTGGAAATATTAATCACTGGGATTTTTCAAAGCCTGGACCACAAAGCGGACACAAAACGAAATCAAAGGAAGTTGGAGACTCTTTATCTGCTTCAATAATGAGAGCATTGAAGACAGCAAAGGAAGAGACTCCTTCACTGGCCATACGTGCCCGTTTAATAGACGTCCCTTTGCAAGAGTATACTTCTGATGATCTGGCATGGGCAAAAAGAGTAGACCAATCAAGTTTATCAGGTAAGAGTGAAGAGCTCTCTGAACGTCAGCACTTCCTTAACAATATTAAAAGAAGACGGATTGTTTGGCTTGATGAACAAAAGCAAAAAGGCATTACTTCAGTGTCTCTTGATGTTCAGGCTTTTCGGTTAAGTGATAATACTGCCATAGTGACTTTGCCAGGAGAAATGTTCGTCGAGTATGGATTAGCTAAACACTTACTTTATTATTTATTTGCATTTTAATCTGGAAGGTATGAAGGTGGCAAAAGTAAGGTTACTCCAGGAACCACATAAATCATTTATTTACTATAAGGAGAATAATCCTTTTACAAAATGGCATAATCATCCTGAATATGAATTGTGCCTCATTACAAAAGGAAAAGGGAAAAGGATGATAGGTGATAATATTGACCGCTTCGAAGACAATGATCTGGTCTTTATCGGTGCATATACGCCACATGAGATTCTTTGTGATCCGAAATATTTTGATCTTAACCAGGGTTTCCTTGGAGAAGGCATCGTAATTCAATTCGTATATGATTTCCTTGGAGAAATTTTTTTCAGTATCCCGGAGAACAGAACTCTGGATAAATTCATAATTGAATCTTCGCGAGGTTATGTTTTCTACGGAAAAGCAAAAAAACAAATAGCATCGATAATGGTTAAAATGGGTGAATTAAACGATATTGAGAAATTTTATTCCCTGTTATCAATATTCAGGATTTTTGCCACCACACATGAATATACTGTATTATCAAGTCCTGCATTCAATGGTCCATTCTGGACCGATGATAACAATTCCATGCATAAAGCGATTAAATATATCATGTTAAATTTTCAGAAGAACATTAACATCAAGGACCTTCTGAAGGTATCAAATATGTCAAACACAAGTTTTTATGTGACATTCAAGAAAACATACAGGATGTCATTCAAAGATTATCTTCTTAATATCCGAATAGGTTATTCCTGCAAACTTCTGGCAGAAGGCACACATAGTATTTCCTCAATCGCATACCAGTCAGGTTTCAGGAATTTGTCAAATTTCAACCGGCAGTTCAAGAAAATAAAAGGAATAACGCCATCAGAATATTCAGAGCAGGTAAGGAAAATTGCAATTAAGAATTCATGGATAAAGTAATATCAACCGGAAGTAGCGATCTTGATCACTGGCTTTATTTTAGAAAACAGGAGGAGATTATCAGTTAACTGTTTTCAGGAAGAATCTTTCCGGGAAAGTAAAAGTGCTGAATAAAGGATACAGGTAACAGATATGATCCGAACAGAAGAAAAGAAAATACGATTATAAAAACTCTTTTGTTCATTTCGTAAATGTTTAAAATGTAACTATTATCTGACAGCAAATTTTAATAATCATCCAAAGTAGTATTAATTTTATGCCCGGACAACTTTTCTGTTATCATTTTTTCATATGACCGTTCAGATGATTTATTAACTTTAGCTGCAAAATTATCTGAACAGTTATATGGATGTTATTGGTCTGACACAAAAGCTTCTTTCTTTCAATACTGTCAATCCTCCCGGTAACGAAGAAGGAATTGCCCGTTTTACGGGTAAGCTTCTTTCAGATAATGGATTCAGTGTTGAATTTTTACCATACGAAAGAAGGCGTCTCCAGCTTGTGGCTGAAAAAGGTGTAAGTGAATCATGCCATCCTCTGGTTTTTACTGGTCACTTTGATACGGTTCCGTATGTCAGTTCTCTCTGGAAAAAAGATCCGCTGGGAGGTGATATTGGTGATGGTAAGATCTGGGGACGAGGATCATCTGATATGAAAGGTGCGCTGGCATCTGTGATAATTGCAGTCATTGAAGCTACATCTGTAAAAAAACTTAAAAACGGTATCAGGATAATATTCACATCTGATGAAGAACCCGGCTGCAAAGGAGCTGAACAATATGTGAGAAATGCCGTTAATCCTCAAAAGGCAGGAGCAATAATTGTAGGAGAACCCACAGCAAATCTCCCTGCCACAGCACATAAAGGTGCCATTTATATTAAAGCAGAAAGCACAGGTAAAACAGCACATTCATCTATGCCCGACAAAGGTGTAAACGCTGTTTACAAAGCTGCAAGAGCCATAGTAAGATTAAGTGAATTAAGATTTGAAGCCGGGAGCAGTTCCGTGCCAGGTCACCCCACACTGAACGTCGGGAAAATAACGGGAGGAATGAACATAAACTCTGTTCCCGATCACGCAGAATTCACAATTGATGTAAGAACCACATCCAGGACAGATCATAGTTATATTCCCGGATATATAAGAAAAACACTCGGTGATGATGCAGTCCCGGAAACTCTTGTTGATATCAGTCCGTTATTTACACCTGCAGAAGATCCTTTTGTAAAGCTGGTTTATGATGTCTGCGGTATTGGGAAAAACAGCCCCGGATTTCCTCTTACACTTCCATATCTTACTGACGGAGCAGTATTGCAGGCGTTCTACAATAATGCGCCAACTGTAATTCTTGGTCCTGGTCAGCCTGAGCAGGCTCACCAGACAGATGAATTTTGTTATATTGACAAGCTTAAACGATCTGTTGAAATTTACAGGGAAATAATATATAAATGGAATCAATAACTAATGGAAGAGTATTTAACAAAATTTAGAAACGAAGAGCATCTTGACGATTTTCTTTCACGACCGGGAAAAGAAGTTACAGAAATGTTTTCCCGGATTGATGGTGACATTATCTTTCTGGGTGTTACTGGAAAGACAGGGCCATATCTGGCAAGAATGGCAAAAAGAGCCTGTGATGAGGCAGGCATAAAAAAACGTATTGCAGGTGTTGCCCGATTTAAAAGTCCGGGACAGAAAGAATATCTTGAAAAATACGGAATAGAAACCATTGCCGGAGATCTTCTGGACAATGAATTCCTCAGGAGTCTGCCTCGCGTGGCGAATGTTTTTTATCTGGCGGGTATGAAATTCGGGGCAGTTGACAATCTGCCCCTGACATGGGCAGTTAACTCCTACCTTCCAGGTCTTGTTGCTGAACATTTCAGAGAGTCAAGGATAGTTGCTTTTTCAACAGGATGTGTTTATCCTCTTGTCCCGGTAGATTCAGGAGGTTCTGTCGAATCCGATCCTCCTGAAGCAACCGGGGAATATGCCCAATCATGTCTCGGAAGGGAAAGAATGTTCGAATATGGCAGCAATAAATACAAAACACCGGTGACACTTATCAGGCTTAACTATTCAGTCGAAATGCGCTATGGTGTCCTTGTTGATATAGCAACGAAAGTATTACAAAGGGAACCGGTGGACCTTACAATGGGGTATTTCAATGTCATATGGCAGGGAGATATGAATGATTTTGTCCTGAGATCATTGGAGTATACAACATCTCCAGCCAGGATCCTGAACATCACGGGTCCTGAAACCCTTTCAGTTAAAGAAGTTGCACATGAATTCGGGAGACTTTTCGGGATCACTCCACTGTTTCTGAACTCAGAGTCAGAAACAGCCCTATTAAGCAATTCAGAAAAAGCATTCAGACTATTTGGGAAACCGAGAATGCCTGTCTCCCGGATAATAATATTGATATCTGAATGGCTGAAAGAAGGAAAAAGGTTATTGGGAAAACCGACACATTATGAAGTTCGAAACGGAAAATACTGATTTATAATAATATATAATATGACTATCCCTGAAGATATTTACAAATTATTACATGAAGGAACAGTGATTCCTGCTCTTCCGCTTGCATTAAATGCCCGGCGCAAACTTGATGATAAACGCCAACGGGCGCTCATCAGATACTATCTCGATGCCGGATCCGGCGGACTGGCTACAGGAGTCCATACTACGCAATTTGCAATAAGAAATCCTGAAATAAATATCTATGAACCTCTTCTAAAGTTAGCAAGAGAAGAGATTGACAGTTTTTCAGTAAAGAATAACAGAGCGGTAATCAAAATTGCCGGCGTTATCGGGAGAACAGATCAGGCACAAAAGGAAGCAGAGCTTGCATTGAAATACGGATACCATGCCGTTCTTCTGAGCCTCGCGGCATTTAAAAATGACACGAACAAAACAATTACGGCACATTGCAGGAAAATAGCCCGGATCATACCCCTTTTCGGTTTTTATCTCCAACCGGCTGTTGGAGGCAGAAAACTTGACAAAGAATTTTGGAAAGAATTTGCAGGTATAGAAAATGTCGTTGCAATAAAAATAGCTCCGTTCAACAGGTACCAGACTCTTGATGTTGTGAGGGGTGTTGTTGAATCAGGTCGTGCCCGTGAAATAGCTCTTTATACCGGGAATGATGATAATATTCTTACAGACCTTCTTACTGAATACAAAATAGTACATGAAGGAAAAACTATCAGCAAACGCATTGTCGGTGGTCTGCTTGGACATTGGGCAGTCTGGACACATACCGCGGTAAAGCTTCTGAATGATGTTAAAAAAGGTGTTTTCGATAAAGATGTCAAAAAAGCCCTTGTTTTGGCTAATCAAATAACTGACTGTAATGCTGCTTTTTTTGACACTGCAAATGATTTCAGAGGCTGTATTGCTGGTCTTCATGAAGTATTGAAGCGTCAGGGCTTCTTTAAAGGTATCTGGACACTTGATCCCAATGAAAAGTTATCTCCCGGGCAGAAACAGGAGATTGACAGGATTTATTCGACTTATCAGCATCTCAATGATGATGCCTTTGTTGCTGCAAACATCCACAAGTGGTTTGACTAGTCATTACCTATGATGTTATATAACTTCGTTTACATGTAATCCCGATCACTTAGCATGTTGAGCGAAAGGCTTGATAATAGATTCATGAACGGGAGGGCGAAATCCCGTGTGATCAGAGATTACCTTAAAGCCAATATGTTATAAAAATAGGTCATGCAGGTCGTGCATTTCCCCTGCAGCGTTTCGGCAGTCAGATTCGTATTATGCTATAAAAACGTTACAAGGAAAGGGGACTTTTAAGCTGGAAAGCATGGAAAATGGCACGGAATTATTTGATAATGTAATCATACTGGTTCATCTTTCATGAGTGGTCTTCAAAGCAGGCTTACTGTTTTTTTTGTATATATGAACACTCGTGATATTTAAAAAATGCAGAGTTATGTTTGGAATCATAAATAGAAATGCCTATATGATCCTGGGGTTGTTTACAACTGTTATGCTTGTTCAATCTTGTGAAGATAATGACATTAACCCTGCCAGTTACGAGTTGTATATTTCAATAAGTTCTGATCAATATCCGGCGGTATCTCCTGACGGTAAGCGCGTGGCTTATTATCACAGATGCCTGGAGTACCCTGAACCTGATGAATACCCGACAGGATTGTATGTAATAAACATGGATGGAACAAACAGGAAACTTATATTACAAGGGGACCATTTTAGCCCCGATTGGTCCCCTGACGGACGAAGCCTTGTATTTAGTTCAAATGGAATATTACGAATTATTGATATTGATAATGATAGTATTCGAACTTTTAACGGACTGCCGGACTTTCCCCATCTTCCTTTACATGAACCTGACTGGTCTTTAGATGGTGAAGAGATTATTTTCAGCGCTCCATTAACAGACAATGGAGGAGTCTTTAAAGTAAAGCCTGATCTATTATCTGTTACACGGATATTTCTTCCAGCTACAAATAATGGGATGTATGCCTCATGGTCGCCTGACAGGTCAAAAATAGTATACGAGAAACGTAATAGATCATTGGAAAGTGTTGAAATATTTATTATTGATACGGCTCTGATTTCAGAGCAGCAACTTACTCATGATAAAAATGACGATAGAAATGCCAAATGGTCGCCAAATGGGGAACTGATAGCCTGGAGCAGGATGGTAAAGATTACAGTAATGAATATTGATGGAACAGGGCGTAAAACACTTGATTATGGTCAATACCCGTCATGGTCGCCAGGATCTGATTTCTTAGTTTATAGTAATGCCAATAGTGATTTCACAAAAGAAGTTTTGTGGAAAATAAATATTGATGGTTCCAATAAAACACAGATAACCTTTTAAAACGAAAAACATGAAAAGAGTTAATGGTTTTTTTATTTTGGTTTCAATGTGCATTGGATTAACCGTGATTTTAGTTCAGAGGGAATCAACAATAAACGTTTCTAAACCAGTTGAAACTGTAAGAGTTATCGCTCATTTTGACAGTAGTGTCATTTCCGGAACAACTTTCACGGTTCCTGTCGGCAGTGTGAAATCCAAAGAGGTAAGGGAATTGCTCGAGAATTACGATATTCAAAAGACTCAGGCGATTTTCCGTGACAGGTACAATTCGTTAGGCTTATTACAAACGCCGGTTAACATGAAAAGTAATCGTCATTTTCTGGAAGGATGGCAATTAATATTAGTCCAGGGAAAAGCAAGGGCGGAAGAGCTCGCGTGCCTGTTAAAAGAGCAAAAAGGGATAAAAGAGGCATTTGTAGAGTTGCCTTTACGTGTAAAACCATCTATTTCCCCAAATGATCCATATTTCAGTAACGGGGCCCAATGGCATCTTAAATGCACCACGAATCCTTTGGCGGATATTGATGCTGAAGCAGCATGGAATATAAACAGAGGAAGAAATGATGTAATAATTGCCGTTGCCGATGGTGGAATTGATTATAATCATCCAGATCTTGACCCAGGAAACAGAAGCCGGGTTATAGCAGGTTATGATTTCGGGGATTTTGATTCTGACCCGATGGATGACCTTCCTGCTAATCATCCTAAAAGTTATGCTGACCATGGAACCAAAATTGCCGGCGCTATCGGTGCTATTACGAATGATTCAACAGGCGTAGCAGGTATTATGTGGAATTGCAAAATTATGCCTCTTAAAATGGTTTCAAGCTCTACTATATCCTATCCATTTATCGGTACCATATTTGATTTTTCAACTACGGCATTACCATCTTCAACCGCTATGGCAATTGATTATGCAGTTAATCATGGGGCTCATGTTATTAACATGAGTTATGGAATCTCAGGTCTGGGATATACATTAGCTGTTGTTACCCAGCAATTATCGGTATTATATGATGCAATTGCCAATGCTTATGATAAATAACGTAGTGCTGGTTGCAGCCATGGGAAATGAATACCTGAACGGCAATCCCATTGAATACCCGGCCGGCTTCCACGAGGTCATTGGCGTCGGGCAGACTAACAGTTCATTACAGAGAGTTGGCACTTCCAACACCGGGCCAAACATCGATGTTTCCGCTCCCGGTACATATGTTACTACTTCAAGGAACAATAATTATAACATGCTTAGCGGCACTTCATCAGCTACCCCGGTTGTTTCAGGGGTAGCCGGTTTGATAATATCTCAGGGTTTGGACAGAGGTTTTAATTTAACTAATGATGATGTTAAAAACATACTTGAGAAAACTGCTGATGATATTGATTTTTATGGTGAAGGATGGGATGAAGAGACCGGTTACGGTAAAGTAAATGCATATAACGCCTTGCACTTGCTTGACGAGCCTAATGAACTGTATCATTATACTTCCACGGGAGGAACAGCCGTTAAAATACAAACCCTGAACAAATGGGAATTGATAAAAGGATGCTGGGGGCTTGCACCCGGTATGTATTCCGGTGTTGATCAATACAGGGTAACCCAACATGTTACTTTTAATGTCCCGTTCTGTTCCACACCACAGGTGTGGATGCGGGAGAGGCAAAGTAAATGCCTGAGCTATGGCAATCCAAATAGCGGACGCCCTTTTTGCATAATAACCAATGTCACTAATACCGGATTTGATATAGAGTATGCAACCTATTATGTTCGCTATAATCTTTCAGGACAAACCATTAACAAGTGGGTTCCTGCAACGCCTGCATCAACTTATGTTGCTTATACAGCAATAGGCGAACCAAATCTTGCAGCAGCCGCAGGCCCTGTTACCGGCCCTTCCATTGTCTGTTCTTCCGGCGGCTCATTTACTGTTAACAATCTTCCAACAGGAGCGACTATTACA
>CAZPMM010000008.1:0-13882 GCA_964587405.1 uncultured Rikenellaceae bacterium | reverse complement strand
CCGGCGAGGATGAAGTGCTTAAGAATGAGTATGTTATCCTGGGAGCTCATTATGACCACCTTGGAATGGGAGGAAAAGGATCATCAAGCATGGCCGGAGACACAGTGGCAATCCATCCCGGAGCCGATGACAATGCCTCAGGAATAGGAATGATACTGGAACTAGCAGAAAAATTCGCATCCACAAAGGGAAGCCATAAAAGAAGTCTGATCTTTATCGCATTTTCAGGTGAAGAACAGGGACTTCTTGGTTCAAAATATTTTACCGAAAATCCCGGTATAGATCTATCAAAAGTTAATGCAATGATCAACCTTGATATGGTAGGCAGATTATCAGATTCAAAAGTATTGCAAATAAGCGGCGTAGGTACGGCAGAAGGATTTAAGGACCTGATAACAGCAGTAAACGACACAAACCTAATTCTTCCTGCATTTTCCGAAGAAGGAACCGGCCGCTCCGATCATACATCATTTTACAGGAAGAATATCCCCGTATTATTTTATTTCACCGGAGCTCATTCAGATTATCATAAACCAAGTGATACATGGGATCTTATCAATTATGAAGGTATGATATCTGTTTCATCCCTAATATATAAAGTAACCAAAGAACTTGCATCTTCATCAGGGAGACTCGTTTTCAGAGAATCAGGTCCGGCAGCATCCCCTTCAAGACCTTTCAGGAAAAAGAGCGTAACACTTGGTATAATGCCTGATTTTGCCGGAACAATAAAGAACGGGCTCAGGGCAGATGAGGTATATCCTGGCAGACCTGCCGCCATGGGAGGTATGAAAAAAGATGATATTATAACTGCTATAAACGGAAAAACAGTGAATAATATACAGGATTATATGTTCCGGATGGGACAGGTTAAATATGGCCAGCAGATAACCCTTGATGTATTACGTGATAATAAACAAATAACACTGCTGATTCAGTTGTAAAAGCACACATTTATACCAAGTTTCCATGAAAAAATTCCTTATCTGGCTTCTTGCTTTTATAATTACCATACTGGCAGCATATTACCAGAGGAAAACCGGACCTACATATCCTCAGAGGATAGATGCCACACTCAACAATAACCATTATGAGCTAAGGCTATTAAGAAGCCTTGAACTTGATGAGAAACCAGAAGTAAAACTCGGTATCAGTGATACAACCATAAAAGCAGTACTTTATTATAAAAGGTTCGGTACTGATGATGAATACTCCAGGGTCCCTTTCACCTATCACACACGCCCTGTTAATTCATTCATTATGAACAGGGTTTTTAAAATGACAGAAGAAAAAGGATATTTTGCAACAATACCTCAGCAGCCTCCGGCAGGAAAACTGCAGTATTATATTGAAATCGCCGACACCACAGGTATTTTTAATATCCGGAAAGATCAGCCGGTTGTTATTAGATTTAAAGGAGAAGTACCTGCTTTAGTACTTTTGCCACATGTTTTAATTATGTTCATCGCAATGATGTTTTCATCGGCTGCAGGACTTGCTGCTCTTTTCAGAATACCTGAGCAAAGGAAATATGGTATTATAACTCTTGTACTTCTTGCAGCCGGAGGAATGTTATTTGGCCCCATTGTTCAGAAATATGCTTTCGGAGCATTCTGGACAGGTGTACCTTTTGGATGGGATCTGACAGATAATAAAACACTTATTGCCATCGTTTTCTGGATCACAGCTGTTATTGCGAACAAAAATAAGGAAAGACCCTTACTGACAATTATAGCTTCAGTTATATTATTACTTGTCTATTCTATACCTCACAGTATGTTCGGATCTGAACTTGATTACAGTACAAACCAGGTTATTCAGGGTATTGTAATGTTTTTTTTATTCCGGTTCAAAAAAATCATAAATTAAGTGCAGCAATAAAAAATTATCCACGTCTTTGAATCAGGAAAATTACAAAGAGTGGGTGCAGCATCTCAAATAAATGCAAGTCTTATTATAAAGATGTCAAACGCAGACGCGGCATTCAGGAATATACACCAGGAGCTTATTGACGGGTGTAAAACAGGTGACCATAAAGCGCAGTTTCAGATTTACAAGTTATATTATAAAGCAATGTATAACACAAGTCTGAGAATTGTGAATAACAGTATGGAAGCCGAGGATATTATGCAGGAATCTTTCCTGTCGGCTTTTGAAAAAATTGATACTTATTCCGGAACTGTCAGCTTCGGTGCATGGCTGAAAAAAATAGTGATCAACCGTTCACTTGATGCTCTCGAAAAAAGAAAAGCGGTCTTTGAAGATATTGAGTCACATTTCGGCATAAGGGACGACAGCCCCGAAGAAACGACAAGAAACGAAGAAATTGATCTGAAAGTCGAGGAAGTCAGGGAAGCTATCAAACGACTGCCAAACGGATACAGAGTAATACTATCACTATATATCCTGGAAGGTTATGATCATGATGAAATCTCTGAAATACTGAATATTTCAAGCAGTACATCAAGATCGCAACTTTCACGGGCAAAACAAAAACTGCTGGGAGAATTATATAAGAATAGAAAATTTAAGGAATGAAGAATATAGAGGATATTATCAGGGAAAACCGGGATTTTTTCGAAGTTGAGCCATCTGCAGGCCATTTCGAACGGTTTAACAAAAAGCTGGAAATGAGATTTCATACAGGAGATGTTAGAAGAAGCATCGTCCCATACCTGCTTAGAGCAGCCGTAGTGACACTTCTGGTAACTCTTTCCTCATTGTGGACATGGGAACATTTCCTAAGACCTGCAAATGCAAGAATGACCCTTGGTGATGTTTCACCTCAATACAGGGAAGTGGAAAACTATTATACCTATCAGATGAATCTTTTGGAAGATGAATTGAAATCATTTAAAATTACTGATGATCCGGAACATAATACTATCCTCAAATCAGAAATAAGAAGTATGGATTCGGTATATGTACAGCTTCAGAAAGAGCTGAAAACCAATCCGGGTAACGAGAGGATAATCAGTGCCATGATTGAACACTACCAAACTAAAATGGAAGTAATGACATATATCGTTAATCAATTGCAATCAATAAGGAATGAACAACAAAATGTAAAGGAAAATGAACAAGCTGAAATATAAATCAGGAACTCTGCTACTTGCTGTATTTCTGCTTTCAGCAGCACTGAACGCACAGGCAGAGCTAAAAAAGGAGTACCACAAAGAATATAAGGTCACTCCTGAAATGACCCTCGATCTTAGTAACAGATATGGTGATATTGATGTACAAACATCAGAAACAGATCAGGTTGTTATTGACGTCAAAATAACACTAAGATTCCCGAACAGGGAAAGAGCTGAAAGACTTCTCAGCTATATCGGGGTAGAGTTCAGTGAAGATACTGATCGTATTTCTGCCAGAACAGTTATCGATGAAAAATTCAGCTTTTCAGGCTGGAGTGGAGAATCAAGAAGATTCCGCATTGATTATAATGTAAAAATGCCTGAAAAAATGAACCTGAAACTCGCCAACAGATACGGTAACACTATGCTTGGAGATCTATCAGGCCATGTAGCTCTGGATATCAAATACGGGAATCTTACTGCAACGAGTTTTAACAGGTATAATGAAAAACCTCTTAACTCGATCAGCATTGCATATGGTAAAGGGTCCATTGAAAAAATAGGATGGCTCGATGCCATATTCAGGTATTGCGGCAACTTTTCAATCACCGAAGGCCAGGCATTGCTTATCGACAGCAAATATTCAAAAGTACAGATAGGGAATATAAGCTCTTTGGTCGGTGAAACAAAATATGATAACCTCAAAATAAATAACATAAATAATCTTGTCCTTACATCAGGATATACTACTATTAATATAGGAACACTTACAAGAAAACTCGATTTTGAAGTTGCTTACGGTTCATTCACAATCGACAGGGTTCCTGCAGGATTTGAATCCATTGAACTGGATGCACGCTACACAGGTATCAGAGTCGGAATAGATGAAAATGCCAACTATAAACTTGACGGTGAGGTTTCTTACGGCGGATTGAAATTCAATGAAGATAATTATAAGAATATTAAACGCATCATTGAAAACTCTTCCACTACTGTCAAAGGAATTGTCGGTAAAGAAGAATCACCAACTGCATATGTCAAAGTCGATGCATCGTACGGAACAGTAAAACTTTTTTAAAAGCAAATAAAAATCTGCACTATTACCCATGTTCCCTGAAAAACTTCCGCTGATGCGGAAGTTTTTGTATTATTGTATTTATTTCCTGTAAAAATGATACATGTAGAAAAACCTACTGAAGAAAAGCTCAGTAAACTGAACGTAAGATCCTGGCCTGTCTGGACCAAAGAGATCTCAGAATTTCCATGGGAATATGATGAGACCGAAACATGCTACTTACTTGAAGGAGATGTTGAGGTGACCCCGGCCAACGGGAAACCTGTCAGATTCGGGAAAGGCGACTTTGTGGTCTTCAGCAATGGCCTTAAATGTACATGGAAGATCCATTCTCCGGTAAAAAAGCATTATAAATTCGGATAAACATTCCGGGAAAATCAGGATTTATGAATACTGCAAAGACAATTTTATCACGGATCTTCTTCCTATTATTTGTATTACAGCTTTCCGGACAGGATATCAAAGTACCCGGCGTCATAGTAAATTATATTCCTGCATCAACGAAGGTTTATATCGGCTCGCCATCCATCTGCATCCTTCCAAACGGAGATTATATTGCCTCGCACGATCATTTCGGAACAGGAAGTACTGAGTACGAAAAGGCCCTTACTGCAGTTTTCAGATCAGCTGATAAAGGCCGGACATGGAATAAGATCTCTGAGATAAACGGACAGTTCTGGTCAAATCTTTTCGTCCATAACGATGTCCTTTACATAATGGGGACATGGAAACATCATGGTAATCTGATAATACGCCGTTCGGATGATGGTGGGCTAACATGGAGTGAACCTGGGACAAACCGGACTGGTCTGCTTCGTGAAGGTGAATACCATACCGCACCCATGCCCATGGTCGTGCATAACGGCAGGATATGGAGGGCTGTTGAAAATGCAAAATCAAATACCAAAACCTGGGGAATCCGTTATGGTGCTACAATCTTCTCGGCACCTTTTGAATCAGACCTGCTGGATGCATCAAACTGGAAGGAAACAAACAGTCTGCGTTATGATTCGGCATATCTCAAAGGCCGATTCAGGGGATGGCTTGAAGGAAATGCTGTGGTAACACCTGAAGGGAAAATAGTAAATATATTGAGAGTGTCAACCACGGAACCGGGCCGTGATCTTGCAGCAATTGTAAATATAAGTGATGACGGTATTAAAGCTTCATTCGATCCGGAAACCGGATTCATTGATTTTACCGGAGGTGCAAGAAAGTTCTCTATCAGGTATGACCAGAAAAGTAAACGGTATTGGAGCATTTGTAATATAATACCGAAAGAGTATTCGGAAATGAATTCAGGATCAGTCAGAAATACCCTTGTCATAAAGAGCTCACCTGACCTTAAGCAGTGGACTGTTCATAAAATACTTCTTTATCATCCTGATGTCATAAAACATGGCTTTCAGTATGTCGACTGGCAATTCGACGGCAGAGATATTATATATCTGTCACGTACGGCATACGATGATAAATTCGGAGGGGCCAATAACTATCACGACGCCAATTACCTTACCTTTCACAGAATAAAAAATTATAAAAAATTAATAAAGAAAGAAATCTCTGATTTGTAAAATGAGATTTTTCCCCTTTAAAGAGGTACCGTTTTTAGAATTCTCCCCTTGAAGGCTTGTCCCGCAAAGCTTCAGCGGAGCAGGAGAATCGGGCGGACGTAATTCTCTGTGGAACAACCCACTACCCATAGCCCTCAACTTTTTCCGTTGGCCAACGGCAATTAAGCCAACAGCACAGGTATTCCGGATTGCGCTAAATATCCATTTCTACCACTGTTATCCCCGATCCCCCCATATCAACATGTTCGTCATGGAATGATTTCACGATACCTACAGTAGCAAGGTATTGTCGGATAACCTGGCGGAGAATACCATTCCCTTTTCCATGCAGTATTCTTAAATTGCGATGCTGTACCATAAGGGCATTATCAAGAAGATCCTGCACCTGCCTTATCGCTTCTTCAGCTCTCATTCCACGTATATCGATCTCAGCTTTGAAATTAAGTTTGCGGTTCATCAGTCCCGGATCTTCACTTCTGTATGTCTGTGCAGATTTGGAGATCTTCCTCAGCTCTGATCTGCTGACCCTTTCAATCTTATCAGCCGATACTACAAATCTGAAGCTTCCGGTTTCAACCTGTATCATGTTGTCCTTGATTTCAGTTATCTCACCAGCCGCCAATGTTTCGGTCATTCTTACAGTATCACCTACTTTTAAAGGTTTCTCCTTTTCTGATTTTACAGAAGTGATCCCGGGCTTCGTCTTCGGTTTTAATCCCGATGCTTTATTATGAAGCTCTGAAAGCTTCTTTTCTGAAGAAGATTCAGATACTACGACCTCTTCAGCAATCCTGCTTTTAAAATCCTCAAGTTGCAGCCTGATGTCTCTGGTTTTTTCTTTTTCAGCCTGTGCTTCTCTTATCTCCCTGATAGTCTTTTCAATGATCCGGTTAGACTCTTTCAACAGATTCCCAGCTTCATCCTTTGCTTTTGAAATGATCTCCTTCCTGATATTTTTGACTCCTGTGAGTTCCTTTTCATATTCAGCAATAAGCTCCTCCAACCGTTTCTCATGCTGCCGGATATTCTGACGTTTTGTTTCCCAGTACCTTTTATCACGGGCAATATCTTTAAGGTGCTTGTCGTAATTGATATTCTTTACACCTGCCTTACCTGAAGCCTCTGCAAGTATCTCTTCAGGAAGACCTATCTTCCTGGCTATCTCAAATGCAAATGAACTGCCAGGTTTCCCTGTATAAAGCTGAAAAAGAGGCTGCATCAGATGATTATCAAATGCCATAGCCCCATTTAAAATCCCATCAGTGACCGAAGCATAATGCTTCAGGTTGGTGTAATGAGTTGTCAGAACACCAAAAACTTTCTTCCTGTTAAGTTCTCCCAGAATTGCTTCAGCAATTGCACCTCCAAGCATTGGTTCAGTGCCGGTACCGAATTCATCAATAAGTACAAGGCTCCTGTCAGAACCGTATCTGAGAAAGAATTTCATGTTTATAAGGTGAGAACTATATGTACTAAGGTCATTATCAATACTTTGTTCATCACCAATATCAATAAGAATATCCCTGAAAATACCACATTCCGAATTTTCCCCGACAGGGATGGTAATTCCGCATTGAACCATATACTGCAAAAGACCTACTGTTTTAAGACAGACAGATTTTCCACCCGCATTGGGGCCAGAGATAAGAACTATCCGGTTATTGTCATCCAATTGTATATCAAGAGGTACTACTTTTCTTTTCCCGGGAAGCTTTTCAAATGCAAGCGAAAGAAGAGGATGTACGGCTCCTTTCCATGAGATACAGGGTTTGTCGGCAATAACAGGCTTTACCGATCCGAATTGATTACCGAAAACAGCCTTAGCCCTGAGAAAATCAATCTCACCAAGGAAATTACCAGATTCAAGCAAATCATCAATATATGGTCTGATATTATCTGCAAACTGAGTCAGTATTCGTACTATCTCCCGTTTTTCCTCATACTCAAGATCAATTATGTCATTATTGATTTCAACAATCTCTTCAGGCTCAATAAATACTGTTTTCCCTGAAGCAGACTGGTCGTGTATCAGTCCTTTAATTCTCCTTTTTTCAAACGAATTTACAGGAATGACACCCCTTCCGTTTCTAACGGAGACAACGGTATCGGAATCGACTATCCCTTCTGCTTGAGCCTGCTTCAATATGACATTCAGCCGTTTTGATGCTTGAATAGTTTTTGATAATATCTCTGATCGTATTTCCTTGAGCCGTTGTGAAGCATTATCCTTTATAACACCATGTCTGTCGATAATCCTGTCAATAGAATCAATAACATATGGGTATGTTTTTATTTTCCGACACATATTTAACAGTATCGGATATTTTGCCTCATCTCTCGTCTTTAGGAAACCGAGTATGGATCTTACAGTCTCAAGAGACCTTTTGAGATCAAAAAGCTCCTTAACTTCAGGAAAGGTGCCTTCTACTCTTATTTTGTTAAGGCAGACAGAGAAACTGAAATAATTATCTGAAGGGAAATTATCCTCGAAAACAAGCAACTTCTGAAACTCATATGTAGCGGAAAGCTTTTCAATAATCTGGTCAGTATCGGTGATAAACCGTATTTCTTCAACCTTTTCAATTCCCATGAGACTGAGGCATCTTTCCTTAATAAGCTCTCTAATACGGTCGAAGCCGATCTTCAGTTCGAAATTTTCCGGGTAAATCATTATAAATGATAAAAGACAAAAGTAAAAAGAATTTGCTTTTATGGGTGTTTAAATATTCTTCAACACCCCCCCCGGCTTCGGGAGATAGCTGGGTTGGATTGGCCATTAGCAGACTCATTGGTTAATATGCCACAACCCCGGAGTGGGTTGAAAGAGTTAAAGTAAGCTTAATTATTGTTAAATAGACAGAATAAACCATTATGAAAATCTATTTTATATACTTTAGTGCTGATTTTAAATAACTGAAATTGAATAAAAGATTAAATCCACATGATTGAATTTAAACACAAACATGTAATGAATATAATTTTCAATCATGTGGGTCCCCTGCTTGAGCGGGGCAGACATCATACCGTTAAATTCAAAATTATATTATAATGAATAATTTAAAAACCATCAGCAGCACGGTACTTACGTTTCTTATGCCATTATGGCTTTTCTCCCAGTCTGAAAAGGTTGATCTTGGAATTATTTACAAGATTAAACAGGAAGAGAATTACAATTCAAAAATAGAAGAGCTTGCATTCGGATTGACTGATCTTACAGGTTCCAGACTTACAGGATCTACAGGAGGAGAAAGGGGTAATGAATGGGCAAAGAAAAAAATGGAAGAATTTGGTTTTCAGAATGTAAGGATAGAAGAAGCTACTGATTTCAATCGTGGCGGATGGGATAATCTGAAGACCTATGCTGCAATGACGGCCCCTTATTATATAAATTTTGCATGTCTTCCTGTAGCATGGACAGGTAGCACCAATGGTCCTGTGAAAAGTGAGGTTATCCTTCTGGACATTAGATCAGAAAATGATCTTGAAAAATATAAAGGCAAACTGAACGGAAAAATTATTCTTATACCGTCATCAGCAACGGCACCACATGAAATTAGCTTTGAGCCGCTGGCAACACGATACAGTGAAGAACAACTTAAGCAGATAACTATGGAAGCCGCTGCAATGAGACCAAGAAGACCAGATCAGCAGCCTTTTGATATTGCAGCTATTATGGCACAAAGACAACTAAGGACAAAAATCACTGAAATGCTGAAAAACGAAAACATCAGTGTAATTCTCAATAATTCAGGAACATATAATATTCCGACAGCAAACGGAAGGGGTTATAACTCTGGGGAAAAAGAACCGCTTGCAGAACTTAATATCCCGATGGAAGCCTATGGAAGGATTGAAAGACTAATCAGGAATAATGTTAAGGTTGAAATGGAAGTAGAGATTCTTAATAAATTCTTCCCCAGCCCTAAAGTCTATAATGTTATAGGTGAAATACCGGGTACTGATAAACTCCTGAAAAATGAAGTTGTTCTGCTTGGGGCTCATATCGATTCATGGCATGGAGGAACAGGTGCTGCCGACAATGCATCGGGATGTATCGTTATGATGGAAGCTTTGCGAATATTGAAAAGCCTGAATGTAGCTCCACGCAGAACAATTAGGATTGCATTATGGGGAGGTGAGGAACAGGGGCTCAATGGCTCAAGAGGTTATGTAGAGAAATACCTGTATGACTCTGGAACCAAAACAAATAAACCTGATTTCGATAAATTCTGTGTTTATTTCAATATGGATAATGGATCTGGCAGATACAGAGGAATATATCTTCAGCAAAATGAAATGGCAAGACCTATTTTTGAGCAACTTCTTAAACCATTTGAATCACTGGACTGTAAGACAATTGCCATCAGGAATACAGGCGGAACGGATCATCAGTCATTTGACAAGGTTGGTCTACCGGGATTCCAGTTCATCCAGGATCCGATTGAATACAGGAGGGGATATCACACAGTAATAGACACCTATGAAAGACTTGTTTTTTCTGATCTGAGGATTAATGCAATAATCACAGCATCACTAGCTTATCATGCAGCAATGAGAAATGAGAAATTCCCCACGAAACCGCTTTTGACCTTTCCCGAATGATCTCAATTCGGCTCTGTGGTTTTAAAAAGGTTTTTATGTTTTTTTCTGGTTCGTATCTTTCATCGAAAGCTGTATTCTCTTCCGTTCAGCATCAATGTCAATTATCTTAACCATCACATGCTGATGGATCTTAACAATCTCCGAAGGATCTTTTACATACGATTTACTCATGTTTGATATATGTACAAGTCCATCCTGCTTGATGCCTATATCAACAAACACCCCAAACTTAGTAATATTGGTAACAATACCCGGAACAACCATTCCCGGAGAAATATCTGCAATACTATGGATATCGGCAAAGCGGAATTCTTTAATTTTTGATCTTGGATCACGTCCGGGTTTGGCCAGTTCTTCCATTATATCCTTCAGGGTGGGTAGTCCGGTAACAGGAGTAATATACTTTTCCAGTTTAATATCCTTGCGTTTTGTTTCACTGGTCATAAGTTCTTTAATATCACATCCAATATCTCCGGCCATTTTTTCAACTACATGATAGCTTTCCGGATGTACTGCACTGCCATCAAGAGGATTATCGGCATTACGTATACGAAGGAAACCGGCGCTTTGCTCGAAAGCCTTATCTCCCATTCTTTTAACTTTAAGAAGTTCATGCCGTGACCTGAAAGGTCCGTTATCTGCGCGGTAATCCACTATGTTCTGCGCAAGCTGAGGACCAAGCCCGGAAACATATGTAAGAAGATGACGACTTGCCGTGTTCACTTCAACACCCACGGCATTCACACAGCTTATCACCACTTCATCGAGAGCACTCTGCAGTTTATGCTGATCGACATCGTGCTGGTACTGTCCTACTCCAATTGATTTCGGATCAATCTTGACCAGTTCGGCTAGCGGATCCATAAGCCGGCGACCTATGCTTACAGCACCCCTGACAGTTACATCATAGTCCGGAAATTCATCCCTTGCTACCTTTGATGCTGAATATACCGATGCCCCGGCTTCATTTACGACAAATACCTGTATATCCTTTTCAAACTTTACAAATTTGATGAAATCTTCTGTTTCCCTGCTTGCCGTTCCGTTACCTATGGCTATTGCCTCTATTTTATAGGCATTCACCAGTGACAGGATTTTCTTTATAGATAGGGCTGTCTGATTCTGAGGCGGATGAGGATATATTGTTTCATTGTGAAGGAGCTTACCCTGCCTGTCAAGACATACTACTTTGCATCCAGTCCTGAATCCAGGATCAATAGCCAGAACACTTTTTTCACCAAGCGGTGAAGCCAGTAACAGTTGCTTGAGATTATCCGAAAATACTTTTATTGCCTCTTCATCTGCTTTCTCTTTGGATATATTCCTGAATTCCGTTTCCATAGAGGAAGAAAGAAGCCGTTTCCAACTGTCCCTGACTGAATTTTCTACCAGTCTAGATGATTCATTTTTCCCTTTAATAAAAATTGAATTCAGCATATCAAGCACATTATCTTCATCAGGTTCGATCATTATTCTGAGAAAACCCTCTTCTTCCCCTCTACGCATGGCGAGTAAACGGTGAGACGGGCATTTTTTAAGTGGTTCGGACCATTCAAAATAATCCCTGAATTTTATGCCTTCCGTTTCCTTCCCTTTCACAAGCTTTGAATATATGACAGCTTCCCTTTCATAAAGACGACGTAACCTTTTCCTGGCTGTTTCATCCTCATTAATCCATTCTGCAATTATATCACAGGCTCCTGCTAATGCTTCCTCAGTACTCTTTACTTCGTCAGTCAGAAATTCTCCCGCTCTGATCTCAGGATCTGTTTCCTGCTGCTTAAATATAAGTTCAGCAAGAGGTTCCAGACCTTTTTCTCTGGCTATTGTTGCCTTTGTTCTTCTCTTCGGTCTGAAAGGAAGGTAAATATCCTCTAGTTCAGCCATGGTAACGGCATCCATGATTTTCTGAAGAAGCCCGGGAGTCATTTTCTCCTGTTCCTCAACCGATTTTATAACACTTTCCTTTCTGGCATCCAGATCTTTAAGCCTTTGATATTCATCTCTGATATGAAGAAGCTTAACCTCATCAAGACTGCCTGTCATCTCTTTGCGGTACCTGCTAATAAAAGGTATTGTTGCACCGTCATCAAGAAGGCGAACAGTATTTTCAACCTGCCATTCATGAAGACCGAGATTCGTTGCAATAATTGTAATGTTCTTATTTGAATTCATGCTTAATGGTTGATGTACGATGGTTTGAAGGTACGAAGATTTGAGGTTCGAAGTTACGATGGTGTAATGATTGTTGTCATATATTCTCTTTTCGTTATCATTTAACATGCAGATGACAGACAGCCATTAATCACTTATGCTTTTATGCCATTGCTCAGTTGTGTTTCTGAACTTTAGTGCCATCACTCAACATACAACACCAGACCCTTCAGATATTCACTCTCCGGATGATAAATATTCACCGGATGATCGGCAGGCTGTCCCAGTTGATGAAGGATCCTGACCCTCCTGCCGGTATTGGCTGAAGCTGCAAATACCGATTTCCTGAAATTCTCCCTTGATACAACCTGGGAACAGGAAAAAGTGAATATGATACCTCCCGGTTTAATCTGCTCTATTGCTTTTAAGTTTAATCTTTTATATCCCTGCAGAGCATTTGCCAGCACATTATTATGCTTTGCAAATGCAGGAGGATCAAGGATAATGAGATCATACTTATCCCTTATATTTTCAAGATATGAGAATGCATCTGTTTTTACAGATTCATGTCTTTTATCGTCCCCGTAGTTAAGCCTGATATTTTCATTTGCCAGGTCTATTGCAGATGCAGAACTGTCAACTGTATGAACCGAATCTGCATTCTTCATTGCATATACTGAAAAACCACCTGTATACCCGAACATATTCAATACATTTTTGCCAGCAGTATATCCGGCAAGAATTTTCCTGTTTTCCCTCTGGTCAATGAAAAATCCTGTTTTCTGCCCGGAGGTAAAATCAACAATGAACTGAAATCCGTTCTCTGTTATTTTTACCGGTACTGAACTGCCATACAAGAATTCGTTCTTTGCTTCAATACCCGACATATAAGGCACCGTATCCTGACTTTTATCAAAAATTGCAGTTACTTTTTCTCCCATGATTTCTTTCAGTATCTCAGCAAAATCATTCCTCAACCTATACATGCCGGCAGAATGCATTTGCATGACAATCACACCGTTGTAATAATCGACTATCAGTCCCGGGAGGTTATCACCTTCTGCATGAACCAGCCGGAAGACATTTGTTTCAGTATCATTCTTCAGCATTATCGACCTGCGGTAAGCTAAAGCGTTTCTGATCTTTTCCCTGAAAAAATCAATATCCGTCACTGTTTTTTCAAAAGAAAGTATCCTTATTGCTATTGATCCCGGCTGATAATGACCAGTTGCAAGAAAAGTATCTTTATTGTCAAAAACATCCACTATATCACCCTCTGACGGTGATCCGTAAATCTTCTTTATGGCTCCGGAAAATATCCATGGATGAAATCTTCTTACTGATTGATCCTTTCCGGATTTTAATATGATCCTTACTTTTTGCACATTTAATAAAATTTT
>CAZPMM010000007.1:0-14219 GCA_964587405.1 uncultured Rikenellaceae bacterium | reverse complement strand
TAATAAATACCTGCATATTCGGCGAGTAATCCTCCGAATGAGCTCATGGAAACCAGATAATCGATTCTGTCTCCGTGATTAATATCAAGTGCAGGCAACATTCTTTTCATTGGGTGATCGGGATAGAGGTTGCCGTTACGGTTAATTGAGTGTTGCAGGCGCCATGGTTCTCTTTCAGGATCATATTTGACAAGTCTGAGGTCATGGATATAACCTGTTTCAGCATGTACAATGTCGCCCAGTAAACCCATTCTGATCATATTGAGGAGAGCAAGTTCTCCGATACCTTCCAGGCCAATAGTTGCCCATTTACCTGTTCGTTCATATGTTTCCACGATCTGCCATGCTTCATCAAGTGTGATAACAATAGGTACTTCTGAGACACAGTGTTTATCAGTATTCATTGCGGCAAGGCATACGGGTGTATGCCATTCCCATGAGGTGCAGCAGATTATTGCGTCGAGTTGTTCATTATCGCATAATCTTTTAAAATCATGTACTCCTCTCCCGTACATCCTCGGAGTTGGCAGACCGGCTTGTTCAATTCTTTGTTTGGCTGCTCTAAGCCGTTTTGGAATTATTTCACAGATTGCAGGAACTTCAATTCCTTCCATCCCCAATGCACAATTGAGATGATATGTTCCACGACCTCCGATTCCGACAAATCCAAGTTTCAATGTTCGATTTACCGGTTGGCTTGTACCATAGGCCCCAAGTGGTAAACCAAAACCAGACAGATTGGCAGCACTGCCTACAGATGCAGCTGAAGTGAGTTTGACAAATTTCCGGCGGGTATAATTAATCTTATTCATCATTATATAATTTTTATTTTAACAGTATGATATCTGCCCCACTCAAGCGGGGAACCGCACATGATCGAAAATTATATTTATTACTTGTTTGCGTTTGAATTCAATCATGTGAGTTTCATAATCTATCAGTTTTGTAATATTAACAATTAGACCCATGGCATAATTGGTGTTCTGTTTTTCCATTTTCCTTTTGTGAAATCAGGAAAATCCACGGCTTCTGATTTTTTCGCAACCGATTCACATGACAAGGGAACTATTGCACCACTTGTCACAGAATCATAAACATCCCAGTCCGAAATTCTGTTTTCGCGAAGTGCGGTAATCAGGCGGTGCCATGTAACAGGTGTCAGATTGCTTCCTCCTCCGTGTCCTTTAATAGTGCCTCCTTTTCTTGGGGGAATAACCTGACGCGGAACCTCATATTCCTTGAAATATTTTTCTGAAGGTTCCCATTGATGTTCTCTGGGGCTGAGTCCTTCAATATATATTCTTCTTCCATCTGAATGATAGATCCCTTTGGTTCCCTGGAGCCGGAAATCCTCTCTGGGATGAGGTGTACTTGTATCATGGATAATTGTCATCATTTTCCCATTGACAGTTCTCACCAGGGAAGCATTATAATCGCCGAGAGAATATGTTGTTTTTGCATATGGCGATCTTTCACCGTAATTCAGGGCGGCATAATTCCTTAGCATTACTGAATCGGAGCTCATCGATTGAATGTAATCAAACCTGTCTCCGTGATTGATATCAAGTACAGGTAGCATTTTTGCCATGGGATGATCGGGATAAAGATTGCCGTTTCTGTCTATTGAATGCTGAAGGCGCCATGGTTCCTCATCCGGAGTAAACTTTACCATCCTCAGGTCATGAATATAGCCGGTTTCTGCATGAACTATCTTTCCGAACAGCCCTTTTCTTACCATATTCAATAATGTCTGGTCACCCATACTTTCGAGGCCTATGGTTGCCCATTTCCCCGTCTTTTCATGAGTTTCAACAATTTCCCATGCTTCATCAAGTGTAATACAGATCGGCACTTCTGACACTGCATGCTTGTTGTTTTTCATAGCGGCAATGCATACTTCAGCATGATATTCCCATGGAGTACAGCATATTACCGCATCAAGGTCCACTTCCTCAATCAGCCTGTGAAAATCTTTTGGTCCGCGGTCATATAGTTTTGGTGTTGAGAGACCGGCTTCTTCAATCCACCTTTTTGCCTGATGAAGTCTTACAGGTTTAAGTTCACAGATAGCAGGAACTTCAACTCCTTCTATGCCCAAAGCACAATTAAGGTGATAAGAGCCACGCCCTCCGATTCCAATAAATCCAAGCTTCAGAGTTTTATTCTGAGGCTTGGCAACTGAAGGACTTTTGCCGGGGTAGTTTTCTCCGGAAGTTATTATACCACCTGAAGACAGATTAATGAATTGTCTTCTATCATACTTATTATTCATCATTATATGTATTATTTCTAAATCTGTATCTATTTATAATACTTATTCATTCCTAATATTTTAAGAGCATTCTTATTATAGATTTTTTCCAGAACCTCATCCGGAAGGTATAAACCGTAGATCATCCATCGGCCTTGCAGATGATGGCCGCCTGAAGGATCAATGTATTCGTCATTTGTTTCCAGGAAACGGTAATAAATCCGGTATGCTTCGGCATCAGGTGGTGTATCTGTTCCGAATAAAACCCTGTCCTGATATTTGATTAAGAAATCCCTTGCTGTATAAGGTTGCCGTCCCAGTTCACTTATACGGGCATCAATATCTATATATAAATTCGGATATTGTTCAAGCCACATTGATACTCGTCCAAGCTCTTCGGGCAGAGTTGCAACATGTGCTCCGATAAATATGGTATTAGGATGACGGGCAAAAACATTATTCCTTTGCTGTAGAATTTCTTCCTTGGAGTAAGGATATTTATCCCTGTCAAAAAATGCCCAATCGGGATGGGAACCCAGTTCGTCATAGCGTTCATTATACTTATCGATCGGTGTAAAAAATGCTTTCGGATCTGATACATGGATCATTACAGGTATTCCCAGTTCTCCGCATTTAGCCCAGACCGGGTCTATTCTCGGATCATCTACTTTTACATGCTTCCCTGTTTTGTCTTTTAATGTCAAGCCAAGTGATTTATTTATTTTTAAACCTCGTATACCGCCGGATTTAACAGCTTCTTCAAGTTTTTTTGCCTCGTTAATACCAAAATTTGGCTCATCAATCTTATTGAAATCAGGTCTGAAAAAGAGAATAAAACGTTCTTTTGCAATGTTCTGAAAAACCTGAATATGTTTCTTGTAAATATCATTCTGGGAAGCGGCATCCAGACTGGCACACATTATAACTCCTGCTTTGTCCATTTCCTCCAGGTATTTCTTTGTTTCATCGAGGTTCCGGAGATGATTATGTATGTCAATCACAGGAAATTTAGGTGTCAGTACCCTGGTTTCTTTTACTACCATCTGGCTTTTCGGCTGCCAGTCTGTCAGTTTCAGATCACCTGTTTGTGCATCCAATATTCCCCGGTTGAACAATAAGAATAATAATCCGGTGAGTAAAAACCGAAAAGTTATTGTCAGTCTTTTCATAAGCTTGAGCGTTTTTGTTTCTAAAGATAACACAGATTATTTGTTTCCGGTCTTTTTTATAAGGAATAATTAGATAAAAAATGTTAATAGAATACTGGTTCTGGAATTCTTAATTTTTATCCCGGACTGGAAGACCGAATGCGGAAGCCGGGTTACAAGGTCTGAATGAAAAAAGGTGTCTGAGAGATAATTATCAGACACCTTAATAAAAGAATCATGTTTTTAGATTTACCTTAAGGCATTGTTGTTGGCAAATCTTCCAGTGGTTCAAGAGATGGATTCTGGACAAGGTTTGGGTTTACAACCATTTCGTCTTCATGTATAAAATGCAAAATACGGTTGGACCAATACGGGATGTAACTTGGGCCCGACCAACCCTGCCATGACATATAACTTCTGTCCATGGTTTTTTTGTTCCTAAAGACGTCCTGTGCACGATGTCCTTCAAGCCAAAACTCAAGTCTTCTTTCATCCAGAACAATGTCCATTACTGAGGTATAGCCTCTCATGTTATCCAGCCTGAACAACTCATCACCTGTTAATCCGGCCCTTGCCCTGATTATATTTACATTATCAAGAGCAAGTTGATCCTGACCCGATTTAGCATAAGCTTCAGCCAATATCAGGTACATTTCAGCAAGACGGAAATAAACGGGAGAATGTAACATAGCAATATTCTGCTCATAAGTGAATTTCAGGGAATAATAGCTTATTACCCCCATTCTGTCATTCATTTTGTAACCATAGTATTTTTCAGTCGGATCGGGGATCTTATTACCATCACTATCGGTAACAAAATGCGGATCGATAAATTTCTTTCTCTGGTCATCCGGGCATTTCCAGAGGAGATCCATCAGGCTTGTCGAGGTCATTATTTCGCCCCATCCTCCATCCCTGTGGAACATTGAACCAATTGCGGTACGTCCTGTATTTTCAGACGGCAGTATTTTTACAGCAAAAATTGTTTCAGTGTTCTGCTCAGGAGTCTTACGGGCATAATCAGGTAATTCTTCAGTGCTTAACAGTTGAAATTTGCCTGAGTTTAAAACTTTATTTGCATATTCAATGGCTTTGTCATTCTGTTCCATGTAAAGGTAAAGTCTTGCAAGACAGGCCCATGCAGCTTCTTTAGAGGCATAAACATTACCTTTGTAAATAGTCATCAAATCTGCTGCTTTAAGAAGATCTTCTTCAATGAATTCATAGCACTCTTTAACAGAGGATCGTGGAGGTAAAGCATACACATCGGGTTTGTCACATATCATTACTCCAAGATTAGTTTCAGGTTTGTCATGTGAATAAGGTCTTGCAAATATTCTGACAAGATCGAACATCCAGTGAGCTCTCATCCAAAGGTTTTCACCTTTCAAATTAAGCATTTCTGCATTGGAATCATCAGGGATTGCTTCAAGAACAGTATTAATAGCATAAATTGCATAGTAGGCAGCTCTCCAGAAATCCCTTGCATTGTTATTATTGACAATTTGCAGATAAGTCAATGTATAGGTCAGATGGTTACTGCTCCATCTCATCATAATAAGATCATCACTCTGATATTCTATGCATCTGTGCCTTACGTTCTGAACGTCTGCTCCTGTCCGTCCTCTTCTCATATAAGAATAATTACCAACAGTAGCCGTTTTTAGTAATTCAGGATTCTGAGTAACCTCATTTGTTGTAAGCTGATCAATAGGAATATATTCAAGTTCATCGGTACAACCTGACCACACTAAAAGTATGAATAATAATATTGAAATTCCTTTTATTGTTTTCATAATCATAATTAATTTAAAGTTTACAGATCAAATCTAAGACTGAACAAAATCTTCCTTGTTGGTCGGTATCTGTCGAGGGCTGCAGATCCTGCTGATGAGCCTTCCATATTAGTGTCGGAATCCCCGAACGGGAATTTTGTGAGTATTGCAATGTTTTCGCCTGCAATGGCAACATTAAGGTTCTTTATTCCCATAAATGGTTTTGTAAATGTATATCCAAGTCTCATACTTTGAACTTTAAAATAGCTGGCATCGAAAAGATAGAAAGATGACTCCATTCGGGAGTTATAAGGATCGCTGAATAATAATTGAGGTAAATCAGCCTTATCTCCTGGTTTTTCCCAGGTGCTCCAATTCTGCCATTTGGTTATTTTATACCTGTTGCTGCCGAGATCATGGACAGTCCAGTTTGCTGTTGTGAGCACTTTATGACCGACGGCAAAGTTGGTCAAAATAGTCAGGGTTATGTTTTTGTACATTAAATCATTACTAAATCCACCCGTGAAATCGGGGTAAACAGTTTCAATAGGGATGACACTGGCATCTGAATAAATGCTTGTAGTTGTAATTTTTGACGGGTCTTTTTTGTTTGCTCCGTGAAGCAGACTGCCATTTTCATCTTCCCATCTTGTCCAGAGGGGTTTCCCTGTTTGCGGATCAACGCCGACCCATTCCCTCATATAGTAGTATCTCAGTGGCAGTCCTTCCCTGATTATATAAGAACCACTTACAATGTCTTTATGTTCTGATAATTCAAGGACTTTGCTTCTGTTAATATTCAAATTCAGGTTTGATTCCCATCTGAGTTCACCATCAAGGTTTACAGTGGTAATATTCAGATCAATACCACGGTTGCGTACAGAACCCACATTTCTTTGCTGAGATCCAAATCCTGAGGCTGCCGAAAGCGGAACTGACTGAAGCAGGTCGGTGTTCTTTGTATTGTAAAAATCAAATTCAAATGTCAGTCGTTTAAATATTCCCAACTGCATTCCTACATTGAGTGTATGAGCAGATTCCCATGTTAATGCGGAATTGGGAAGACGCGATGGTAATGCTCCGGCTGTTGAGTTATATGCTGTCCTGTCGGAAAATGAATATGTTCCCATATGCAGGTAGTCTGAGATATTTGCATTACCTGTTTTACCATAACTTGCCCGGAGTTTCAGTATATCAATCCAGCCAAAATCTGACATAAAATTCTCCTGGTTAACATGCCAGTTTCCACCGATTGAATAGAATGTTGCCCATTTGTAATCGGGGCCAAAACGTGATGAAGCATCACGACGAAGAGAACCTACCAGGAAATATTTGTTCCGGAAATTATAATCTGCCTGTCCGAAATATGATTTAAATCCTGTTTCGGATAATGTTCCGCGTGTCAGATTCGGTGTACCTGCTGAACTGAGTGCTGTCATACCTGCGACAACACCCGTACCCCTTGCATTAACAAACCGGGACTGGCTGTGAGAATACTCCTGCCCTAATATCACATAAACGGAATGGTTCCCGAATTTTTCGTTAAGGTGAGCTGTATTTGATGTTATTATACCTGTTCCGTAATCATAATACCAATCTACATATCCTCCATAAGTATATCCATTAAGATTGTCTTTTGTCTGCATCTCGGAATCATCTCCGAATCCAATGCTGAGTCTTGTATTTGTATTCAACCTGAGCCAGTCAGTAACCCGCCAGTCAAATTCACCATTCACGAGACCGTCATAATTTTTCGTGAAAGATTCCGAGGTTTCTCTTTCCAGTATCCAGTTCTGCCGGGTATAATGGTACCAAAGAGGAACTATATTAGAGTTCATCACCGGAGTAAGACGTCCATTTATTGCACCGGGTCCGTCATAATATGGGTTATCATACGGTACGGCTGAGAAAGATTCCCACCTTGCCCGGCTGGCTGTATTAAAGGAGTTGGGATCATAAGAGTATTCCCCAGCCAGTCGTAGGGTGAACTTTAACTTTTCAAATATATTATGAGTGATATTGCTCCTGATGGAAGCTTCTGTGTGTGAACGATCGATTATAGTACCTTTTTCATAATTAAGGTTGCTGCTCACATAAAATGTAGTCCTTTCATTGCCTCCGGTCAAGGCAATCTGAGTCCGGCTGATCATTCCGGTTCCGTTCATCAGTTTATACCAGTTGGTATTCGTATTGATTACATTCGGAGGAACAGTTTTATCTCTGTATTCTTCAAATGATTTTCCTACAAAGTCCGGATGACCTTCCGATACTCTGAGGTCAAACAGATTTCTTAATCCTTTAACCTGTTGTTCATACAAACCTTTGGAATCATAAAGTTCGATCCTGTTATCCCAGTTGAATGTAGGGCCGTATGTGCTGTTTACCGAGACTTTGAAATCACCGGCTTTACCCTGCTTGGTTGTTATAACTATTACCCCGCTTGCCGCTCTTGATCCGTATATACCTGTAGCTGCAGCATCTTTTAGTACAGTAACTGTTGCTACATCCTGAGGATCATAAAATCCTCCGATTATTCCATCAACAACCACCAGAGGAGAGGTACTGGCTCCTATTGAACCCGCTCCGCGAACCGTCATAGTCGCACCACTTCCCGGCATACCCTGGGTGTTGGAGATAACCAGACCAGGTACCCTTCCCTGAAGCATGACATTTAAACTGGTGGAGACCGGAGCAGTCTGTAGCTTCGCAGCCGATACAACTGCAACTGAAGATGATAATTCAGACTGGCGTCGGGTGCTATAACCCACTACTACAATTTCATCGAGTACTGCCAATTCTTCTGTCAATGAAATATTAATAACTCTCTGATTGCCTACAGTAAAACTCTGTGGCTGATAACCTATAAAGGAGAACTGCAAAACTGAGTTTTCGCTGGGAACATTAAGAGTAAATGAACCGTTCGCATCAGTTATAGTTCCAATTGTGGTACCCTGAATTGTTACATTTACCCCTGGCAACATGCCACCTGTCTTGGAATCAGTTACTGTCCCCCTTACTGGTATTTGTTGAGCCATAATATTTAGCTGGGATATAAGAAAAATCCCAGCAAAAAGGAATTTTTTCAGGAATCTGAACTGTTCCTTCTTCTGAAGAATTTGTTTTGTTTTGATTTTCATAGGTAATTTGTTTAATTAGAGATTTTTAAATGGTTATTGTAATTATTGGAACATATAAATTATCATAGCGCAATGTTTTTATTTTTCAACACCCTCCATACTTAATAAAGGATCACTATATCAAACAATTCAAATCTTTCTTTGAAGGTTTTAAAACTTTAAACACAAATTGGGTTTGTTCTATGTAAATATACTTAAATATTTGTTCAGATTCTATTATATGATTTTTTTCTTTCACGGGCAAAAGCATGAAATAATCTTGCCATGACTTTTTGTTTCGGGAAGCCGGGAGTTAACGTTTGAGCCATTGCGGACACTGTAGCTGCCACTTCAATTTTTATTCATTGATAATTTCACCACAAAAGCGCTTTTCAGCACCCCAATAAGAAAGATATATTTGAAAATATTGAGTAGTTACAGCACTGTTTTATCAGCTTGCGAAAAAAGTTGAGGTCAATATTCCTGTCTTTTATCAGAAACCGGGTAAGATCGTTTGTGAAATTTTCTGTTTTTTTCAAAATTTTATGAATAATCCGGCTTAAAGAGGAAATATGTTTTATTATTCAAGCTTTAAATGAAAAGAAAATTGGGAAATATGTTTATTTTCAGCAATCCTTTTTATGTATCTTGTATCTGCTTATATCATACATAATGAATGGAATAAAACATAATATTGCCTTTTAGCTTTTGTATCATTATGTTTGTGATATTGTTTTTTAGAAAGATGTATCAAGTTTCAGGTGAAAATAAAAAATTGAAAAATCAGTAATATTATTTCAAATACAAACATAAGATCGATCCTTAATTTCAGAGATGCAGGAGGATTGAGGACTGTCCTGGGAGGTACGATGAGAAAAGGGCTTATTTACAGATCAGCAAATCCTGACAAGGTTAATAAGCAAGACATTAAAAAGCTGCAGGAGCTCAGGATAAAGACTATAGTAGATCTTCGTGATCCTTCGGAATTCTCATCGGGGAAAACAAAAATACCGGGGAATAAAATCGTAAATTTTCCATTGAGCTTTGAGGGTGTAACCCGGCAGAGGCTCAGACCATTGCTAAAGCTTAATTATGATCCTGAGAGAATAGACAGGGTACTGAACGGGATCTATGTTGAGATTGTGGATGCCATGAGGCCTGTTTTCTGCAGGATAGCAGAAATGATACTTGAACCGGATAATACACCTTTGCTTATTCATTGTCAGGCCGGAAAGGACAGGACCGGGATACTGAGTGCACTCCTGCAGATGATCGCTGATGCCGACAGGAAAGAAATCATCAGGGATTATCTGGTTTCAAACGATTTCCTGATGCCTCACTTTAAAAGAAAAATAAGAATAAGAAAATTTCTTACTCTCGGTTTTTTTCCGTCTGAAGCATTGTTGTATGCAATAAAGCAGAAGCAGGAGGACATAGTGACCGTTATCGACCGTGTTGAAAATCATTACGGAGGTATAAATGAATATCTTTCCGGAGAAGGATTTGATATTATGCAAATCAATAAACTAAGGGAAATCCTTGTGGAAAAGTAAATAAGGATTATCTGCTATTTACATTTCGTTCAATTCAACACCAGCATAAAGATTTCCTGCCTGATGTTCCAAAGCATCTTTCAGATTTGAAACAGCATTTGATATATCTCCAAGCCCTTTATATCCCAGTCCTTTAAGCAGGTATGCATTTGACAATCTCGCGTTTTCTGCTTCGCGGGCTCCAAATTTTGCAAAGAAATCTCCTGTAGCAGTACTCTGCTTAAGCTGCCGATCTCCTTCGGCGATCATCGAATTAAAAATCTCTGTTGCCCGGGTTTTATGCCCTAGTTTATTATAACTCAGTCCCTGGTAATAAGTTATATATCCCGATATTACTGAAGCAGGTTTTATGCTGGCCGTAAAATATTCTCTGGCTTTTCTTTTATTTCCCATTCCTTCATAGGCAAGGCCCATAAAAAAGTTAACCTGTATATTTCTGTTTCCGGCTCTGCTTCCGCTGGCTTCTTCTTCCGGTACCTGTGCTTTTATAAAATTATCAAGAGCTTTCTGATATTGTTTTTCCCGGAGATGTTTAATACCTTGAATAAGATGAGCATCAATGATAACATCTCTTATCCGTCCGCTGCCTTCACGGTAACTGAACTGTTTTCCTGTAAGATATTCAACTGCTTTGTCAGTCTGACCTGCAAGAGTCAATACCTCTATCTGTCTTGCAAATGCATCATCACGGCGGGATACCACGTCATTACTTCCCGCGAACAATGCCATCCTTTTTTCAACCGCTGTGTTGCTCATTTCATATAACCTGTCAAGTTCTTCATAATAAATGGGTTCATCTTTCCTGAGGCTGATAGCTTTTTCATATGCTGTAATAGCCTTGTAACCATCACCTTTGTGGTTATAATAGCCCCATCCCAAATTACGATATGCAACAGCTAGTTCAGGATCATTTTTAACAGCTGTTTCCCAATATGCAATACCTTTGTCTCTCTGATTGTTGTGGTACAATATGTTTCCCATATAATAAGCTGCTTTTCCATCGAAGGGATTGTATTCAAGTGCTGTTTCCAGTACTTTGACAGTTTCAAGGCGGAAAGGGAAACAATAATCTTCAGATAGTGCCGACCCTTCCCTGAAGTATTTTTCAGCCAATGTTCTGTTTCCTTTCAGATGTGCAAGATAACCAAGGTAATAACTGATAATCGGATTCTTACCTGTAAACCGCATCAATACATCTTCAGCTTCTTCATACAGACCGTCGTTTATGTAAGCGACAGCAAGTTCAAGGTAATTCTGATCAAAGTCTCTCATGTTTTTTTTCAGTGAGATCAGTTCTTTTTCAGCTTTTTGCTTATTTCCTGATTCTTTTGCCACAAGATAGGATTCATTTGCCAGCCTGAAGTCGAGAGGGTCAGTCTGACGGATCTGTTTCAGTGTCTTCACTGCTTCATCAAAAATACCCATTTTCCTCAGTACAGATGATTTAAGCGCTATAGCACTGTTGTTTCTGCTGTTTGTTGAAAGAGACTCATTTATCTGATGCAGAGCTTTATTAAAATCATTCCTTATGGCTGATATTCTTGCAAGCTGAAAGTAAGCTGCCGTATGGAAAGCATTATCCCATGTTGCTCTGTAGAGGGTATCAACGGCTTCATTGTACAATCCCAGTTCTTTTAAAGTCAGACCCTGAAGATAAAGTACTTCACAATGTTCCGGACGTGTATAATCCCTGGTAAGTCTTTCAATGGCCATGCTGAAGTATTTTCTTGCATTTATATAATCGCCTCTTTTTAGAAAAATGTTACCTGTTGCTGTATTTGATCTGATATCGCCCGGATCGCGCTTCAGGGCTTCTTTGTAATAATCCATGGGATCGATCCTTGCATTATGGAATTGTTCGATACGTTTCCCGGTAAGGTATACCTCTTCTATAGCAGCTATTTTTTCAGGAGATTTCGGGGGATCGACTAAAGCAGGAAGTTCTTTTACAGGTTCCTTTTCGGAAGGCTTATAGGAAACAAGAAGTTCTCCGGTCTCTTCATTTCTCATTTCTGTATAAAGATCGGTCAGTTTAAATGCTTCCTTCATTTTTATTGTTTCTGTAAAAGCATTTTCAGGTGAGATTTCTCCTGTTTTTTCAAATATCACTGAATCATTGTGTTTCAGAATGATTTTTGCTCTTTTGATTTTTTGTGTTGAATAATAACCGAGGAAGAGATTGTTCTTATCACGCGCCTCCATATTTACAGCGCCATTAAGATTTGCATTTCTGAATCCGCCGATATCTTTTACAGGATACCAATACTGGTGGACGGTTTTAAGTTCGTAGGGTTTGATCCAGCTGTAATCAGGCTGATTATCTGAAAATGCACCTACCATTATTTCAACATAAGGTCCTGCATTTTCAGTCAGACGTCCTTCAGTGGTCTGGCCTCTAGGCCCAGATCCCCATTCCCATAGTTTTGCTCCTTTTACTATGTTATGATCACCAATATGAATTGTACCAGTCTGTTTTCCGTGGTCATATCCTCCCATGAAATCTTCTTTAAGGTCCCAGGCAAAATAAGAATTGGAATTAACAGAATTTTTCCACCAGCTTATATCAACTCCGCCGGAGAAATCCTGTTTCTGATATACTTCCGTTGAAACAGGCCAACGGGTAAAATCATTTTTGGCATGATAAGTGGCAATCTGAACACTGGGCGGGAAGATTACCTGGTAGTTTTTATTTGTATGTGTGGCTACATTAGCCCAATAAAGGAATGAATGTGTAAATGGAGTAGGATTATGAATTTTCATATCTGCCCTGAAATAAGATTTTCCCGGAAATAATGTAATGCCGACAGTCCATCTCATTCTGTGACGTGGTTCTGTTTCTCCGATATAAATTGTTTTACTTCCATCTTCATTTTCAACCAGTTCATAGTCCATATTCAGGAAAGTTGAAGCCCTGTGATGATGCAGAACGCACCATTCGATACCACCGGAGACCCAGGCTCCCAGCATCCCAATGTTTGAAGGTTTGACAACATCGTTTTTATAAATAAAATTATAGCCATTGGTCTTATCAGTCGCATAATAGAGTTTTCCGCCTATTTCCGGTGTTACACACAGTTTGATATATTCATTCTCAAGAACCAGAGCCTTGTATGTCTTATCTGTTTTTTCATTCAGATAAGTATCATTCATCGCATAGGGATATACGTGTCTTGCAGCACCCTGATGAGCTTCATTATTGAAAAATATTGGATTCTTTTCTGCCGGAGCTGCCAGATAAGTCGGAATCACCCAATCCTGTTCCGATATTGTTACCTGAGGTATAACATCCTGCAGGGTAATAAAATATATACTGACCATCATGGCAGAAATTATTGTCAGCTTTTTTTGACCTCTGTAATTTGTATTCATAACATTTGGTTTTATGTTTTTATTTATTCTCAGGTATTGATTATTATGCCACTGTGACCTGGGATTTATTCTTCAAAAAAGCAATTTTAAACAGAATCCTGAAAATATAAAATTACCAGACTATTCTGAAAATAATTATTTTTTCAATCATGTGCGGTTCCCCGCTTGAACAGGACAGACATCATATCATTGAAATCAAAATTATATACTGATGAAATACAGAACATTTGGCAGGACAGGCTGGAAAACCGGTGAGGTTGGTTATGGAATGTGGGGTATGGCTTCATGGACCGGTTCGGATGATGAAGAATCCTTAAGTTCACTTCAGCTGGCAGTTGATCTGGGATGTAATTTCTTTGATACAGCATGGGGATATGGAAGGGGAAAGAGTGAGAGTTTGCTAGGGCAGCTGATACGTGCGAACAAAGACACAAAGATCTATACTGCAACCAAAATACCGCCAACCATGTGAATGGTCACAATGAATGTTTATAACGGTCTGAGTGCCTGCCTGGCTATAACCTTCATTAATAATATATTAATATATTTTGAGATTCTTTTAAAGCATGTTTGCGGCAGTACTAAAATTCGCAAACATGCATGTAGTGGTCACCGCAGACAGTTATTAACAATTCCGCCGCCGGTTATTTCGTAAAATACGGATATTCAACTAATTAACCTGTTGATAACTTGTCAATAAAAATATTGTTTTTAACATTATTCTGTCCCCCGGGTCATTTTACTTTAGTTTTAGAAAGGGATTAAATTAAGTGCTAAAGATCCGTTAAAGGGTAGGATAACGGATTTAAAAAGTCTCGCTGCAGCATTTGTGTGTGAAGGTGCACGATAAAAAGAGTACCTTCTTCCCCCGGATTGAAAATCAACCTTAATTTCTCGGGTTAATATCAATCCGGGGATTTTTATTGGTAATCATTCAGACTTAAATATGAACATTCCGCCTGGTTTGTAAAAAGAAACCTTCTGCAAAACAGGCAATCATGCTAAAG
>CAZPMM010000006.1:0-14237 GCA_964587405.1 uncultured Rikenellaceae bacterium | reverse complement strand
GCGTCAGTGTGATGATTCTCCGGTAGTATTTTTCTTTAAGGGTAATTGCGACCTGAATTCCCCTAAAATTCTCAGTGTTGTCGGTACAAGGAATGCGACTGCCCGTGGCAGGGAAATATGTAACAGGATAATCGGTGAACTGGCCTCATCTTACTCCGATCTTATAATCGTAAGCGGACTGGCTTATGGCATCGACATTGCATCCCATAAAGCTGCTCTTGCAGCCGGCTTGCCGACAATAGCAGTTCTTGGACATGGCCTGAAAACTATTTATCCTTTCGTTCACAGGCAGACAGCCGATTCGATTCTGAAACAGGGAGGTCTTCTCAGCGATTTCCTGTCGGATGTATTACCGCAAAAAAATAATTTTATAAAAAGAAACAGGATAATAGCCGGCATATCAGATGCCACACTAATTATTGAATCGGGAATAAAGGGAGGTGCCCTTATCACCGCAGATATTGCCGGATCATACAACAGGGACGTCCTTGCAGTACCGGGAAGACCCGACGATCAGTGGTCAGCCGGATGTAATAACCTTATCAAATATAATAAAGCGGCACTTGTTGAATCTGCAGCAGATGTGGAGTATTTCCTTAACTGGCAGGTACAAAAACCGAAGAAAAATCAGCAGAAAACTCTTTTCTCGGAACTTGATGAAACAGAAAAATCAATTTTCGAACTCCTTTCAGCAGAAGCTGAATTATCAATCGATTCAATATGCCGCTCTCTTAATATTCCGGTTTTCAAACTCTCCGCCATTCTTCTGCAAATGGAGTTAAAAGGATTGATTAAATGCTACCCGGGGAATGTGTACCGGATTGTCTGACTTAAATATGGAATAAAAATATCGTGTGCAAAAAATGAAAACTTTAAACAAATATTAATATCTTTTTTGTTTTTGCCTTTTTCAACTATGATCCAAGAGCAAAACTGTTCATAACAATAATAAAAGCAAGGAATTGTTTAATGCAACTTATTGATACACACACACATATTTATTGTTCAGCCTATAATCATGACAGGGATGAGATAATAGACAGATCCATCTCTGCGGGAGTTGTGAAACTTCTTATGCCCAATGAAAATATCGAATCAATTGATGCACTCCTTGCTGTTAGGGAAAAATATAAAAGTATATGTTATCCGATGATCGGCCTTCATCCAACATCTGTTAAAAAAGATTATCAGGTACAGCTCAAAAAACTGGAAAGCATTGCTTCAGCTCATAAATTCATTGCCATAGGTGAAATAGGCATTGATCTTTACTGGGATAAAACATTCTTTGCAGAACAGATAGAAGCATTCCGCAGGCAGGTGGCATTTGCTGTTGATTCGGGTCTTCCCGTGGCAATTCACTCAAGGAATTCTATTGGCGAAGTATTTTCCGTTCTGGAGAAATTCAAAGGCCCGGCACTAAAAGGAGTGTTGCATGCCTATTCTGCTGATTTGAAATCGGCTGAAAAAGCCATTGGTATGGGATTGATGATCGGTATTGGAGGACCGGTCACATATAAAAATTCCATCCTTGGCAGTATTTGTAAAGCTATTGGCCCACAACATATTATACTTGAAACCGATTCTCCTTACCTGACTCCCGTCCCATTCAGGGGAAAACGTAACGAGAGTTCTTATATTTGTATCATTAACAGAAAGCTTGCAGAGTTTCTCGAAATGAAAGAGGAAGAAACTGCACTGATAACGTATGAGAATTCATGCAGGCTTTTTAACTTATGATCAAATGGCTGAAAGGAAAACAGAAACCTCGGTCCTGATTATTTATACAGGGTGTACTATTGGAATGGTACATGATTCCCTCACCGGATTACTGATTCCTATCGATTTCAGGCATATAACGGATCATGTTCCGGTGATCCGTAATTGAGGAATAATTTATAATGTCACACAATGTCATGGTGGCAGTGTTGAGATGGGTTTGTATGAGACAAGTAGTGAAATGCTGGCAGCGGGTGTTATAAGCGGTAAATATATTACCTGTGAAGCCTCTGTGACGAAGCTCATGTTTCTTCTGGGTTGTTGTCCCACACGTGAAAAAGTGATTGAAGCATTGGGAAAAGCTATATCCGGAGAGACTTTCTGACAGTTTTATATTAAAATATTTTGTAATTTGCGCACCCCTTAGAAGTGCATTTCCTTCTTTCTTCAAGGATTCAAAGGGCAAAAGGAGAGATGCAGGAGTGGTTTAACTGGCCCGCCTGGAAAGCGAGTGTCCCGTGAAGAGCGGGACCGGGGGTTCGAATCCCCCTCTCTCCGCATCTTCAAATTACTCCTGTCAGCCAGCAGGCTAAGGGGTTTTTGTTTTTAAGCTGACAGAGCCAGACTTGCCTGAGCGAGGATTCACAAAAATGCATTTCCCCAGAGAGGATGGAATGTGAAAATCCGGACTCTTGCTATCAGGGTCAATCCACGTGTACCAGATTATATCATCAGCTTTATCATTAAAAAAATCGGCTCTGAAAACACCCATCAGAAATGAGTCTTTAATCTCCAGCTTTTCAAATACTTTAAGTGGTATACAACCTTCCAGAACATATCCATTTCTGGTATAATTAGTTGCAATTATGACATTATCAAAATCCCATCGCTCATCAAATTCTCGGTAATAACGGGCTGAGTAATCAAGAATCCGTCCAAGTGGGTCCATCTCAATACAATAATACTGACTCATATCAGATGTGGCACTGAAAAATAATTCAACACGATCTTCTCTGGCTACCGTTAATTCATTTTCAAAATTATGTGTTATGATTATAGGATCATGAACATCAAAACAGAAATAAAAAAACCTGTCTGAACGAAAAGATCTGAAAAGTGTTTTGTCGTATCCAACTGTATCCCAGGGTGCATATAAACCATTAATTGGATTAGCAGACCTCCATTCTTTTTTTTCAAGAACTCCATCAACGGTGATCACCTTATTTACATATTTTATTTCATATGGTTTGTCTTTATCAGAGCCACATCCAGTATTTATGAAGTATGTCTGGGAAAATAACATGAACAACAAAATGAGAATTTTCATTTTCATAAGCGACCTGAATTTTAAAATTATTTTAAACGCTTTTGCTGTGCAGATCCATACTCTTTCTGATCATTTAATGTTTTATGTTCATTAAACTTTTGAATATAAACCTTGCTGATCATCCAGGTTGCAAAAGTTGTCAAAGATTTAATGTCAAGGTTTGAGTATAATTCCACATCTCTTGAACAGTTTGAAATATTTCACGGGATTTTGACAAGATTATCTCTTTGCCATTTTAAGTGCATACTTGCATTCAGGCACTATTAATGAGTCATTCAAGGTATTTTTCAAGAATAGAACCATATTCATTTACAATTTTACGCGTATTATCTTCTCCAAATTTCCTGATATAATCACTGCTGATCATCCAGGTTGCAAAAGTAGTAATGGATTTAATACCTAAGCCTGTATAAAGTTTTATGTCTCTTTCGCAATTATTTAAATCCCACGGGACCTGTGCCACATTATCTCTTCCTACTCTTATCATTCGGGAGAACATACTTGCATCAAGCCAATATTCTAACACATGTGCTGATTTAGCCGGAAATACTGTCAGATTATCCCTTAAATTTTTCTGATGTTCTTCAGACAATGCCTCTGTGTAATTCCTGCTGATAGGCGCATATTCCAGAAATATACCATCAGACGGTTTTACATTAACAGGGGCTGTTAAAGTATTATGATATGCCAGATGAGCAAGTGTAGCTTCCGGATCTTCTTTCCTTAAAATAGCTAACAACCTGTTTTCATAAATTAAAGCTTGTTCGCTTTCACTATACTTAGCACACTGTTCACAGTTACAAAAAGCACCAGTGACGTCATCAGTCCAGAATAAATATCTGTGAGTCGTAGGTTTTAACCATTTGATAATCTCAAGAATATTTTTTTCAATCACCTCATAAGCACCTTCGGAGGAAAAGCACATATTATGGTTTCTTTGTCTGACTCCGTCTTTATCCATTCTAAAGAATTCAGGATGGTCATCAAATAATTCTCTGGGCAACACCTCTTTAAGAATATGTGATTCATACTCAACAAAAATTTTGTGTTTTCTGCATTCTTCAAGTAAGTATTTGCCATCCTCACTTTCGAGAAATGTTTTGAGATTGGGTAAATCTTCAAATTCTCCGGTCATAGGATTTCTTCCAAGTGAATTAGTATGGATCCCCAGTAAATTAAGATTAGCATCTCGCATAAACTTGATTAAACTGGAAGAACCTACAGAAATAATATCACTGGGATAAACTACTAACCCTCTGAATATTTCATTGTTTCGATCTGATTTAGTTTTTTCTTTGCACCCTGTAAGTACAACACTTATAATCAGAGTACAACAAATCAATAATATTAAACTTTTTTTCATTATATTTTTAATTTTTATGTCAGTTGATTTGAAACGATTTAGTTAAATTTTCCTTCAGGATTTCTCCCTGTAAACAAATCACATACTGTAGGTCAGAATCTAAATTAGTACCCATTGGATTAAACATGGAGAATCATATTTCTGATATCTGAAATAAAACCAGATTCTACAAACATTAATTTGCAATGGGTACTAATTGTTATCAACATTTTTCATTTATCCCATCCCGGATTCTGAACCAGTTTGTTGTTTAGCTTCAGTTCCTCGAGAGTTAATGCATTCAGGTAATCTCTGTCAGGTTTAAATGCCCATCCATTTGGCAGGACACTTCCATAAGGTTCAACATATCCATCATCCGATATATAGATATTTATACCGTCCGTTAAAGAAGGATAATCACTCTGATTAAATTTAATACCCAGAGGTTTAACTCCTGTAATAAGATGATGCGACCGCCATCTCCTTATGTCATCCAACCGAAATCCCTCACAAGCTAGTTCATTTCTTCTCTCACGTCTGATCTCATTTAATAATGGGGAAAGATCAGGATAATCCCATTTTGGATCTGCAATTATATTGTTAATATCCAGATGTGCCACTCCCACACGATCCCTTATTTTATTAATTGTTAAATCTACATCTGCTTGGGTGACTGTCCCTAATTCTGCTTTTGCCTCGATATAATTTAACAAGACTTCAGCAAATCTGAAAAGGATCGCTGCCTGGGTTGATGTAAAGTCGGTTGTTTGAACCTTATTGCTGTTTTCAGGTGTTCTGCTTTTTTTTGCATTATAGCCTGTCGGGCAATACGCGTCTCCGCTTAAATGAATAGTCCCTTTGTCAAAAACTGCAACTATAGTGCCAAACTCAATGGTTACAGGATCCCCCTTCACATACACAATCTGCTTTAATCGTGGATCACGATTTTGGTAAATGTCGAAAGGCAGATTATCACCCTGATATTGACCTCCGCTATTTGATATTGGACGGCCATTTAGACATAAATAACTATCTACCAGTGCCTTAGACACTCCGGGATTGGTAATGCCCAGATAACGTTGACAATTGTGAGCAACTTTCAGATTGACATCATATTTCTTCCAGAAGATTATTTCATTATTATTTTGTAAATCAGATTGATTAAATAAATTAAAATAATCATTATCCGGATTTCCGCTGGAATAGATCCCAAATGTCTTTCCGTATTTGCCATCCATGACATCTTTTGAAGCTTCCATTGCCATCTGCAAATATTTATTGGCATCACCGTTTGCTGCTCCAAAAACAGTTCCTGCATGGTATTTTTCCCATGTTCCTTCAAACAATGCAACACGTGATTTGAATGACAGGGCAATTTCCTTGTTCAACCTGAATGGAGTTGCACTAGTTGCAGGTTTCAACAAATCGATTGCTTTATCGAGATCAGCAATTATATGATCAGCAGTTATATTCCTTTCATCCCTTGGTGAATATAATTCAGGAGACTCTGTTGTTAATACCTTGTCAATCCAGGGAACTCCGCCAAATCTGTTTAGTAAATCAAAGTAAAAGAATGCTCTGAAGAAATAGCCTTCACCAAGCAATGCTTGTTTTTCAGGTTCCTGAGCTTCCGGGACTTCTAGTGCTTCCCCTTTTGAGATAAAATAGTTGACGGATCTTATATTTGTATAAATCAGATTGCTTCCCGTGGTGGGGGTGATATCGAGTCCTGCTAATCGTGAGTCATATACTGCAGGGATCATGTTATCACTGTTTCTGTCCTTGAAATACTGTCCACAATCATAACTTCCAAATCCGGGAAAGGATACATAGAACTGATTTGCAAAAATCTGTAAATCCTGAGTGGTTTTCCAGAAAGCGTCTTCGGTTATGTTTGTTTCTGGTGGCCTTGTTAAAAAATCATCAGTACATGTTACCAGAGTGAATATAATCAGTAACAGATAGATTTTTCTGTATTTTAAGATTCTGATAGATTTCATCCTTAATTAGTATTTAAATTATTTATTAAAATCTTGAATGTCTCTAAAACAGCACTCATTTGAGGATTAATTTAAAGTAATTTATCTTACAAAAAATGAACCGGGTTGCTGCTAATGTCATTATAATGTTACATTAAGGCCGAATGATACTGTTTTGGAGAGCGGGAAAATCTTTCCAGACCCAAACTGTCCGGTTAAAGCCTCGGGATCAAATGTTTTCTGAAGGCTTTTAAAAGTTACTATATTCTCGGCACTAATATAAATTCTTACCTTTTCAACATTGATCTTTTTTAGTATAATTGACGGAATGGAATACCCAAATTGAATATTTTTTAATCTCAGGAAGGCTCCGTTCTGCAAATAACGAGAAGAAGGCTGTCTGTTTTTCGCTATATCATATGCCTGTCTCGGATAATAAGCATCAGTATTATCTGATCTCCAGTAATCCAGGTGAGGTTTAAATCCGGAAAGTTGCCACATGTTTCCGCCATATCCCCAAAACATATACTGACCTGAATTAAACCAGACATCATATTGCCCGATTCCACTCCAGAACATAGAAAAATCAAAGTTCTTATATCCGGCTTCTGCCTTGATATTATAAAAGTATCTTGGCAAAGAATTACCAATTATAGTCTGATCACCGGGATCAGCAAGCGTATTTTTACCTACACTTATCTCCTTATCATTATTCAGATCCTTATACCGTACATCTCCCGGATACCAGGCACCATAAATTTTCATCTGGGAGGGAGCACCGGCAATTTCTTCGGTTGTTTGAAATAAACCTTCCGAAATAAATCCCCAGATTTCGCCGACTTCTTTTCCAACATAATTCCTGCTCAATAAACCGTCAGGGTTTTGTGTTTTTGTGACTTTCGTTATGTTATTGGAAAGATTGAAGCCAACACTATAGTGAAAATCTGATTTAATCCTATCATTCCATGTCAGACTCAATTCCCATCCTTTCGTTTCCATAGCATCGCTGTTAACAACAGGAGTGCTTGCGCCCAGAATTGAAGGTAATGGAGTCCCGGAAGTAACTATTCCTGTACGGTCCTTAACAAACCAGTCAAATGATGTACCTAACCGGTTTTTAAAGAATTCCACATCGAGTCCGAAATTTAAAGTTGTCAGTGTTTCCCAGGTCAGTGATTCACTCAATATACTGGGCATAAAAACAGTTGGAGGCCTTTCACTTCCGGAAACCCACGATATTTCGGAATTAATATTCATAATGGACAAAAAGCTATAGGGTAATCCATTCTGGTCACCCAAAGAGCCATATGATCCCCTGAATTTAAGATATGGAATGTATGATTTCAATGAAGAATAAAAATCTTCTTCGGATATTCTGTAAGCTAAAGAAACTGAAGGAAAGAATCCCCATCTGTCTTTTTTCCGGAATTTATATGATCCATCATAGCGGCCATTAACCTCCAGCAGATACTTTTCCTTGTAGTTGTAATTCAACCTTCCAAAGAAACCCATAGTAGCCCAGGATGAAATAGCATCTCCATTTGTCATTCTACCAATTGCGGTTGATAATGAAGGTACCGAATTGGTTATAAGGTTTTGTTTGGTTGAATTTAAGGAATTTGCCGTTCCGGTTTCTCTGTTGTGACCTGCCATCACATTGAAAGAATGATCTCCATATTTGAATAAATAGTTTGAATAAATATCTAATTTCTGATATGAATCATAATTGAAGATCTTATATATCTGGCTTGGAGGAACAAGGTCAAATGTGATATAAGGGACTCCGTTTATGCCATTCATATATACAACAGGCTGATGAACTGAACGGTTATATCCTCTGTGGTTATAAGTATAACTACCCGTTATCTTCCAGTCCTGCACAGGTTCAATTTCTGTTTCAAAAGTCAGATAAATTACTTCGTCCTGATATTTATCCCGGGCTCCGCTTTCATAAATATGGATTCTGGACATTTCTCCCCATTGTCCATCCGGAGATTTAACAGGATCTGTTGGCCATCTTCTTGCTATATCATGAAATAAAACTGCTCTGCCAAGTCCATTGCCACCATAACCATCATGAGGCCAGTCAGAAATAGTTCTTGAATATTTTGGTTGAAATCTGACCTGTAACCATTTATTAATGTCAAAGTTCAGATTGGCTGAAGTCGTATATCTTTTGAATTTGTCATCTCCATAATTCATTTGTCCGCTATTGTCATATAAACCAGCTGAAACATAATAACCTGATTTAGCAGTTCCTCCGTTAACGCTTATATTCTGCTGCTGCGTTAATTTCCAGTCACTGAAAAATACATCATACCAGTTTGTATTAGCGTTGGCATACATCATTCTGCCCCATTTGTTTGGATCATTAGGATCGGGGTATGTTGATGGTGTATTTTCCGGATCAGACATGTAGGCTTTTATACGATTGATAACCTCATCTGAAAAAATCTGGCCTGCTCCTGCGTTTTTAGCAGCTTCATTATACCAGGGAGCATATTCAAGACTATACATTGGCTCAGGTAATGTTGTGGGAGTAGCCCAGGCTAAATTATTGGAATAAGTTATTACAGTCTTTTCAGTACCTTTTACACCTGATTTGGTAGTGATCAAGACTACTCCATAAGCAGCTCGTGCGCCATAAATAGCAGCACTGGCAGCATCTTTTAATACTGTAACACTCTCAATATCATTAGGATTCAAATTATTGACATCAATAGGTATCCCGTCTACCAAGATATAGGGCGTACCTTGTCCTCTGATCTGCCATGTTAGTTTTGCATCGGGATCTCCTCCTGAGGTATTACTGATAGAAAGCCCGGCTACAGATCCCTGCAGGATCTCCGACACCTTGGCAACAGCCCTGTTCTGAAGCTCTTCCTGTTTTACTACAGCAGTTGCTCCAGTTAAATTGACTTTTCGTTGGGTTCCATATCCTATTACAACTACCTCTTCCAGATTGAGCACATCAGCGATAAGATCTACATTTACAACATCCTTGCCACCAATCGGGATCTCAACTGTTCCATAGCCGACAAATGAAAAAACGAGAATAGCGTCTTTATTAGGCACACTTATCGTATATCTTCCGTTAGCATCTGTAATAGAACCGATTGTCGTTCCTTTAACAACAACGTTAACTCCGGCCATCATTTCACCGGATTGTTTATCACTAACTGTTCCGCTGACTATTTGCTGTTGCAACAGATTTTTGGGGACAATAACAATAAGATTGTTTTGATATGTTTTATAAGTTAATGGAGAGTCAGTTAAGATATTGTCAAGTACAGTTATAACATCTTTATTATCAACCCTTACATCAATCTTCTTGTTCAAAACTAATAAATCGTCGCTGTAAAAAAAGCGGACATGACTTTGCTGCTCGATCGATTTCAGTACATCACGGACAGTTTTATCTTTTACATCAATATTGACATAAGCCTGCGAGTATACACTTGCACTTACCTGGAGAATGCTTATAAGAAGAATTCCAAAAGCTAGTTTCATGGATAATAGAAGTTTTTTCATTCCTGATTTTAATGGAAGAATCAGGTTTTGAAGGTTTTTTTTCATAATTTTGAATTTATTATGGTTAAATAATCCAATGTTTAGAATTAGAAAGAGACATTGGGAAAATCCTAAGAACTTTGCGTAGGATGCTGCAACATCCTACGCTTTTTTTTATTGCTTTTATTTATTCATAGGCATAACAGATTTGATTAATATTAATAATGTTGGTTATATAAGCCATTATAATTGTAGAATTGTTTATTCTCTGATAATGTTACAATTCTTCCCTTCAACCTGAAGTTGATTGGAGCCGAGATGCTCATAACCTCAAGTACCTGTTCAATCGGCTCGGCTATAATTGTACCAGTGAACCGGAAGGCTTTTAATCTTTCAGATTCAAAATTTATCTGAATATTAAATTTTCTCTCTAGTTCTATTGCAATTTTCTCAAGACTCTCGCCTTCAAAAATCCAACGATTTTCTTTCCAGGAAACGGCAGGTGCAACATTAATAGTTTCTTTTACTAATCTGGGTGGCGATATTGACTTTTGAATATCCGGATGTGTCACAGCAGCTTCGGTTTTTTCTTTTACTGAATATGTTTCATTTTTTATAATGGAATTCTCTTTATAAAAAGTTAATTTCTGATTTGGCCCCAGAATTGTTGCTACATCACTCTTAGATCCTTGCATTTGTTCAATCTTTACTGATCCATTAATCAGAATTGTTTCAATTGTTTGGTCGTCTGAATATGCTTTTACATTAAATTCTGTACCCAATGCGGTTACAATTAAACCTGAGGTTTTAACAACAAAGGGATTCCGGATATCTCTTGCTACCTTAAAATATCCCTCTCCTTCTAAGGAAACATCCCTGTTATTAATACCATAAAAGTTATTATACTTTAACCTACTCCCTGCATTAAGTACTATTTCTGTCCCATCAATTAAGAAAAACTGAGTCCTGGATCCTAAAGGGACAATTATTTCATTAATATTCCGGGCTAGATGAATCTTTCTATTATTTAAATGAAAGAGTAGCAATCCTCCCAAAGAGAAACCTAAGATGAATATAGCAGCATACCTGAGAACCTTTTTAATCAGATTATTGCCCAGGATATTATTGTTTGAAAGATTATCGGATTTGATATTCTGTCTGAATCTCCAGAAACCCTTCTGTACATTATATTGAGGATTACTTCCAATTGCTTTCGAAATAAGCCATATTTCACAAAATTCATCAAAATACTTCTTGTTGATATCATTAAGTTTTATCCACTTAATAAGATCAATTATCTGATCAGAGTTTAATTCTCCATTCAAATAACCGATAATTAAGTCATCCATCATTTGTTCTTTTTCTTTTGAATCTATCATAGCATTTCAATAATTAAGACAGGTAAAATACCTTTTGGGGTTAAAAGGGGAATAGAAAATTTTTAATTTTTAAAACAGATCGTATAATGATCTTTGAATTTTTTAATTTACACCAAATAGTCCTTTAGAATTTCACGCATACGCGCTAATGCTATTCTCATTTGAGATTTGACTGTGTTTATTGAAATCCCCAGTTTATTCGAAATTTCACTGTACTTCAAATTTCTGTCCCGGCTGAGTAAAAAAATTTCCTTGCACGAGTCCGGTAATTCATCTATCCCATTTTTAAGGAGATCAATAATTTCTTTTTTATATAATTGTCCCAGAGGATAATCACTATCCCATATAAGCAACTTATAATCATTAATACTAAGCCTGTCCGTGAATTTATTATATTGGTATTTATTCTCAAGATGATTAATTGATGTATTAATTACAGCTTTAATCAAATATGCTTTAATAGAAATTATGTCACCAGTTTTTCCCTTAATGCGCCATAATTTTACAAATACATCCGAGACAATTTCTTCGGCATCCAGCTCGCTTTTAACAATACGTTCCGCTACAAGACAAAGAAAGGTATAATACTTCCTGTACAGCACTTCAAAAGCTGCAATATCACCCTCTTGAATACTTTTAATCAATTGCTGACTAAAATCTTCCATTTAACTACTACAGAATTTAATGTGTAAATTGTTTAGCTGTATTTATACTGTAATAAAATTATATTCCTCAAATGTAGTGCATAATTCTGAATAGATGGGTCGATTATTTTTTCTTGCTGCTGAAACAAATCCTCCAATTCTGGCATATATTTCAGCTACTCTGAAAGTACGAAAACAATTGGATATTTTCTGGCAGGTTTTATGTCTCTTTCGGCCTGTTTGTTTGTCAGGAGAAGCATTGTGGGGTTCATGTCCATTACAGGCATAGGGATTGACGTTCTTGCTTCCCTGCATATTCGATATCAAAGAAGTCGCTTCCCTTTCCATCTTCCGCCATTAAGGTACAGATATCCTATATACGCCAGATCACGGGCCGTCCAGTGGGTAAATGCATATCCTCCTTTTAAGGGATGATGTTATTCAAGCCACCTCCTTTCAGGTGATAGTTTGCTTGAAAGCTATAAAAAGAAAGATCAGGAATATTTAAATCCTTTATCTTTTAAAGCCACCATAATTTATACTGAGGTATTTTCATTAGTTCTCCGTTTTTTAATGCCGATTGATGAGCAACAATACCTCCAACCGTCATATTCAGAGCCATTGCAATGTCAACAAGCGGTTTGCGGTCCTGGAGGATTGACAGGACAAATTCATTCATAAGAGGACCATGAGAGCCTCCATGACCTCCCGGAGGCACACCGGGAGGAATAGGCGGGCGATTAAGGTCAGGAAGGTTTTTTTCAAGTCCTTCATATTTACCGTAAAATGAACCTCTTTGTCCTCTAATTCTACCGGCTTCAGCTCCAAAACCTGGAGTATCATTGCTCCTTGCCATTCGTGCCATTCCTCCATCACACGTACGATGCAGGGCTATTTCTGTACCAAAAGGATTATTATATATATTTTTCCCGGGTTGTCTGGTAATGTGCAGACTTTGAATTCCCATACAGGAAACCTCAGTAAAACTTCCATTTGTTACTCCCACATAGTAAGCATCACCATGTGTACTATACCATTGTGGTGGCATACCTACGCGCCAGTTTTTATAAGAAGGTGTACCCTTTGATGTTGCTGTCGGCATTCCTCCTCCATAATATTCTCCTTCAGCATACAATATTTTGCCAAAACCTCCGGCATTATAGATTTGCCGCATAGCGTAATTATCTGCACGAAAACAGGAAGTCTCGAACATCATGTATTTGAGCCCACTAGTTTTTACAGCTTCAAACAGCTTATCCGCATCCTCTAAAGAACCAAACACAGCAGGGACGGCTGAGGCCACATGTTTCCCATGCTTTAATACCTCAATACAATGCCGTGCATGACTTGGGGCATCGGTAGCAACAAACACCGCCTCAATCCTATCGTCTTTAACAAGTTCTTCGAGTGAAGGATAAGTTTTTTTGCATTTGGTTATTTTTGCCAACTCTGAACAGCGGTCAGGGAAAAGATCACTAACGGCTTCAACCTCAACATTCGGATGATTCTGGAAGCCAAATGCTGCTCCAAAATGGCAGGCTCCGTATCCAACGAGGCCAACACGTATTTTTCGATCGGATACCGGAACCCATCCTTTTGAAGGATCCTGTTCCCATGAAGAATTGTCACTTTCTTCCTTTGATGAATGTTTTTGCTGTGAAGTGATCATAAAATGAGGAGTAACAGTAACTGAGGCAACTCCTGCACCTGCCATACTAATGAATTTCCTTCGGGTTGTTTTCTGATAATTTATTTTTTTTCTCATAATGTTTACAAAAATTAATAAGACATAAATATCCAAATTGAATTTTTTGAACCGGTATTAACCTGACATATGAACAAGGGTTATTCAATTTCAGCCACTTTAGTATAATTCCAACCTTAAATATTTTATACCCTTTGCCCTTCCAGGCACAATGCCACAGAATTTACTTGCTTTTTGAGCTACTTGAACGTACCTCGACCATAAATTCTCGTTTTGGATATCATATTTGCTCCCTTTCTTTTTTTATGCTGCTTCAATGAGCCTGTTAAGCTCTTCCCCTGCGTCTTTATAAATGGTGTTCATGCATTTTTTATTCTGTTTGATGCCCACATTTAGTTATTTTTGCAGGTACTGCAATGAACCAATCAATAAAGTTGCTGTGTTCCTGTTGCTTAACCTTGTTTTTTCCTGACGCATTATTACCAAAATGTTGTATGCCAAAACGCTTAACTGCCGGAAGATATTATTTGTCCGGAAGTCATCGGTTAATGTGCTTCCTGCTATTTTTACCTGCTCAATCCATGTCTCGGTGAAAGAACGCTGTTTGTATAACTCAAGAAACTCAATGGCATTCA
>CAZPMM010000005.1:0-16826 GCA_964587405.1 uncultured Rikenellaceae bacterium | reverse complement strand
TCCTGCAGAAGCAATTGTAGAATATTCTGGAAGCGGATGTTTTGATTTATTAACAATTTTAATCTTCATTTCTGACTACTACTAAAAAAAATTGATACAAGCTTATCTCTGTACTGCGCAAATATCACAAATAATATCAGGAACAGTGAACTAATTAATAATTCAGTGACAAGACTTCGGTATTTTATAAAACTATTAAAAATAAGTATTCCCACCACTATAATAAAATACGGGATGAGTCTGTGCATCTGATAATTAATCTTATAATGCCTTTCAGCAAGTATAAAAGACAGACCAATCATTGAGACATAAGATGCAACATGCGCCCATGCCGAAGCCATATAACCATAAATTGGTATAAATATTACATTGACCAAAACCGTAATTACAGCACCAAAAAATGTTATGTAAATACCATATCTTGTCATATCATTAAGTTTGTACCATATACTATGATTAACATAGATTCCGTAAAACAGATATCCCATACTCACAATAGGTACAACTTTTACAGATTCTCTAAAACTTTGTCCAATAATATACTGAAAACCAGAAATATATAAATTAATTACAAGATATATAATAAGCATTGCAATAACGAAATATCTCATAACGAATGCATAATCGCTTTTTGCACCTTTTGTTTTAGCCCTTTCAAAGAAAAAAGGTTCAGCGGCAAATCTGAACATTTGTATAAAAAGGGACATAAGTACAGCAATCTTATAACCAGCCCCATACTCTCCGACCATTTCAAGACCAGCATTTTCACCTGCTATCCTCCGAATAATGACTTTGTCAAAAGTTTCATTAATTGCACCACCCAGTCCTGCTATCATCAAAGGCAATGAATATCCCAACATTGATATCCATAATTTTTTATCAAACACAGGTTTAATTTTGACAATGTATGGGATAAGCATTACAATGGTAAATACGCTTCCAATAAGATTTGCAAGGAAAACATATCCGACACCAAAGTCAGGATTATAAATCCTTTTCAACCAAATATTGCCGCTTTCATATTTCCCAGGAGCTATTACAAGGAATATCAGGACAACAATAATAGTAATTACAACATTAAGTATTTTTACAAGGCTGAATATTAAAGCTTTATTCTCTTTTCTCAATCTGGCAAACGGAATCGCTGAAAAAGCATCAATTGCAACTATTGCGGCAAACATTCTAATATAACTCTGATTTTCGCTATATTTAAGTGCTGCAGAAACAGGTTCTATAAAAATATTTATTAGTATAATAAACAGACAGGATGTTACAAAAAGACTCAGCAAAGTCGTAGAATAAACTTTTTCAAAATTTTCTGACTTTTGAGCAAATCTGAAAAATCCTGTTTCCATACCGTAAGTCAGAATTATAAGCAGAAAAACCATCCAGCCATACAGCTCTGTCACCATACCGTACTGTACCTTATTGAATATCCTGGTATACAAAAAAGTAAGAATTCCGTAATTCAGAAATCTCGGGACAATGGTACCAAAACCATAAATCAATGTTTGTTTAGCTAATATCCTGACTTGATTCACTTTAATAAAATATTCGCAAAGATAGCAGTTAGCTTTCAATTATATTTATCCAAAACAGAAACATTTATACACCCTAAATTGCATGTAATTTTAACAACAATAGTTCAAAGTTGAATATCTTTGCGTACAAAAGCGATAATCATTTTCAACCAAAAAATGGGAATCATGAACAGATCAATAATTATATTTCTCCTGCTATATCTTTCTCTTGGAACAATTTGCTGTAAATCACCTGAATCTGATGAAAATACAGAAGTTCTTATGAAGACGACTCTTGGAGACATAAAACTTAAACTTTATAATCAAACTCCAAAACACAGAGATAATTTTATAAAACTGGTCACTGCAGGTGTATATGAAGGAGTTTCATTCCACAGAGTAATTAATTCCTTCATGATCCAGGCAGGTGATCCTCTTACAAGAGCAGGTGGCATACCCCGGGGTAGTGATTCACTGGCTACCTATACAATAGAAGCTGAATTTAATACAACTTATTTTCATAAAAAAGGTGCTCTTGCAGCTGCACGTCAAGGTAATGATGTAAACCCCGAAATGAGATCTTCAGGAACCCAGTTTTACATCGTTCAAGGCACTAAACTAACAGATGCTGAACTGGATCGTGCTGAACAGTCGATAAATAATAATTTAAATCAGGCTATGTTTGCCAAATTTCTTAAACAGGTTAGAGATAGTTCACTTTCAACAAATCAAAGCCTTACAGATGGTGAAATTCAGGAAAAAGCATCTACACTTATGTTTGAATATCTAAGTTCTAACGAAATATACAAACTATCACCTGAACAACGTAATATTTATAAAACTATTGGCGGAGTGCCACGCCTTGACAGAACATATACTGTTTTCGGTGAAGTAACTGAAGGCCTTGATATAGTCGATAGGATAGCTGCTGTCAGTACAGACAACAGGGACAGACCTCTTTCCGATATAAAAATATTAAAAATGAAAATATTGAACTAATAAATCTATTTTCACTTATTTTAAAATTATGCTTGACAAAATAAATAACATCATTTTCGATCTTAATAAAATTTCTGTTAAAGACCACAATGAACTTGAAGTTTTCCGCATCAGGTATCTGAGTAAAAAAGGTATTATATCAGAGCTTTTTGAAGAATTCAGAAAAGTTCCTTCCGAATCTAAAAGAGAGATTGGTAATAAACTTAATATTCTTAAGCAGACTGCGCTTAATAAATATAATAATCTGAAAAGAAGCTTTCATACAAGTACAGGATCATCAATGCTTAATGATCTTACAAGACCGTCTTATCCCTTAATGCTCGGGTCTCGTCATCCCATTTCAATTGTAAGAAATGAAATAATAAGTATTTTCGAAAAGATTGGTTTTACTGTTTCAGAAGGTCCGGAAATTGAGGATGATGATCATGTTTTTACCCGTCTTAATTTTGCTCCGGAGCATCCTGCAAGAGATATGCAAGATACTTTTTACATTTCCCGAATCTCCACTGAAGATTCAAATCCTGGAGATATTCTTTTACGGACACATACCTCATCTGTTCAGGTAAGGGTTATGCAGAAACAGAAACCACCGATACGAACTATTTCACCGGGACGTGTGTTCAGGAATGAAGCCATCTCTGCCCGGGCTCACTGTATTTTCCATCAGGTAGAAGGATTATATATAGATGAAAATGTTTCTTTTGCTGACCTTAAGCAAACTCTCCTCTTCTTTGCCAGAGAAATGTATGGTAAAAATACAGAAATAAGACTAAGACCTTCTTATTTTCCATTCACAGAACCTTCCGGTGAAATGGATGTAAGCTGTACAATCTGTGCAGGTAAAGGATGCAATGTTTGCAAATATACCGGATGGCTTGAAGTACTTGGATGTGGTATGGTACATCCAGCAGTACTTGAAGCTTGTGATATAGACAGCAGGAAGTATACAGGATTTGCTTTCGGAATGGGTATAGAAAGACCTGCAATGTTAAAATATCAGGTTAATGATCTGCGTCTTTACTTTGAGAATGATATCAGGTTTCTTGAACAATTTAAAACTTTTTTTTAAGAATACTTTTACCTTGTAATTAATTTGAAATATTATATTTTCAGAAAAGCGTTCTGTCTATATCTTTTCTGAATACCTTTCCAAGATGCCTGTAAGCATGTTCAGTCGCTTCTCTCCCTCTTGGAGTTCTTTTCATGAAGCCTTCTTTTATCAGGAATGGTTCATATACTTCTTCAATTGTTCCACTTTCTTCACCAACAGCAGTTGCAATAGTATTTAATCCTACCGGTCCGCCGCCGAATTTGTCAACAATAACCGACAGTATCCTGTTATCCATTTCATCAAGTCCGTACTCATCAATGTTAAGAGCATTAAGACCGTACTGTGTGATTTTAAAATCAATTTTTCCTGTTCCTTTTACCTGAGCAAAATCTCTAATTCTTCTGAGCAATGAATTTGCTATTCTCGGTGTACCTCTGCTACGTTTAGCTATTTCAACTGCAGCATTATTGTCAATTTCAATATTCAAAATTCCAGCAGATCTTTTAACTATACCTGTAAGTATTTTATGATCATAGTATTCAAGATGAAATTTTATTCCGAACCTTGCTCTCAGGGGACTTGTCAGCAATCCGGATCTTGTAGTGGCACCGATTAGTGTAAATCTGTTCAGATTAATCTGAACAGATCTTGCACTAGGACCTTTATCTATCATAATATCAATCTGGAAATCTTCCATTGCTGAATAAAGATATTCTTCAACAACAGGTGAAAGCCTGTGAATTTCATCAATAAAAAGAACATCACCGGTTTCCAGATTTGTAAGCAATCCGGCAAGATCACCCGGTTTGTCCAAAACTGGTCCTGAAGTTACTCTTAAATTGACGTTAAGTTCATTTGAAATAATAGCTGCAAGAGTTGTTTTTCCAAGACCCGGCGGACCATGAAGCAATACATGGTCAAGAGATTCTTCACGTTGTTTTGCAGCAGTGACAAATACAAGAAGATTATCTATAACCTGCTGCTGACCTTTAAAATCATTAAAAAAAAGCGGTCTTAGCTGCTTTTCAAACTCACGATCAACTAATGCATCTGTATGTTTTCTAATGTTAAAGCTTTCTTCCATGAAACAAAGTAACTATTTTATAAGTTTGATATCAGGTTCAGGAAGATAAATTTTTACACCATTTATACTCACTTCAACATCATTTTTATATATTATTGTCAGTAACAGATTTCCAGTCTCATCAAATTTTTTCCATATTTTCTGCCTGATACCCATTTTATAATATTGTTCCTCCTTCAATCTGCCGTTATCAAAATAATAAAGATGTTGTCCGTCTGGATTACCTTGTCTGTAGTTACCTTTAAACCGCAATGTACCATCTCCATAATACGATTTGAATTGACCTTCTTTAAGTCCAATGATATAATTTCCCTCTTCGATATAATTACCGTTATTCATTTTCCATTGCCCGTTTTTTTCACCATCGGCATACTGTCCTTGTGCTATTATATCCCCGTTGGATGAATATTCAACAAAAATACCATCTCTTACCCCTTGAAAATATTCCTCTTCCCTCAGTACAGTTCCGTTATCATAGAACCATTTCCATAATCCGTCAGGTCTTCCGTTATTATAATTACCTGTCTGTTCAATTTTTCCAGTAATATTATAAAATTTCCATGTACCTGTTCTTCTGCTATCAGTATAATTTCCTTCTGCCATCAATTTACTGTCAGGATAAAAATTTTTCCATTTGCCGTTATAATTTCCTGCTTCATCAACAATCCCTTCCGACAGCAATAAGCCATTATCATTATAAATAAAAGAATTAATTATTTTTCCGTCACCGGAATATTCTCTGTGTGTGCCAACAGGAACATTATTTCTATATGGACCGTTATAAATCAATTTATTATCATTGTTATACCTGTTAACAATCTCAATATCAGGTTCATCTTCCACTCTCGACTTAACAATTGCACCGTTATCATACAGCATGGTAAGAGTAAGTCTTCCTCTACTGTCATATTCTTTATAATAACCATGAAGCATATCATCTTTATATGTGCTTTCAGTCCTGATACTTCCGGAAGGATAAAAATCTTTCCATCCTCCTTGTTTAAGACCTTTTACATCAGTTCTGTTAATTCGTTCCCTGCTTATGAGAAAATCATTATTGTATTCATATAATGTGATTATCTGACCGTTTTTATCATACTCTCTTGACAAGCCTTCTTTTCTTCCTCCACTATAAGATATTGTCTGTTGGATCTTCCCATCGGGGTAATAAATATATGCTGTTCCTTCTTTCTTGTCTCCAGCAAACAATTCCTTTGACCATAAATAAATTCCTTCAGACGGAATTTTCTTATATCTACTGTAATATCCGTTCTTTTTACCCAGCAGATAACTAATTTTTTCTGTTGTATCACCTACCTGATCATAAAAAATCCATATACTGTCAAGAAGAAAGCTGGTTCTTTTACCTTCTGATTTCAATACACCAGTAACATAATAGCTTTTCCAATAGCCTTCAGGTTTTCCGTTTTTCATCATACCCTCACTCGAAACCGTACCATTAGGATACCTGAATATCTGATAGCCATCAGTAATTATCTCATTTCCCTGAGAATATCCTTTAAATATTGCGCAGAATATTATTATGATTAAAAATAATTTTTTCATAAATTTTTGACAATTGTATTAGATATTTCCAGCATTCTATTAATAGGTCTCACGGCATTTGAAATTAATTTTTCATCCAAAAGTATCTCATTAATTTCATCCTTCAGGCATTTGTAAATTTTTTCTATTGTTATCATCTTCATATAATTACATTCACTGCATCCATAGGTTGAACCTTTAAGCGGAGCTACCAGATATTTCTTTGAAGGATCTACCTTTTTCATTTGGTGAATTATACCAGATTCAGTAGCAATAATGTAACAATGACTGTCATCATTTTTTATAAAATCCAGCAAACCTGAAGTTGATCCAATATAATCAGCAATAAGTCTTACCGGTAATTCACATTCAGGATGAACAATAATTTTTGCATCAGGATTTTCTGATTTGAGCTTAAGAATTGCTTCCAGCGAAAATTCTTCATGTACATGACATGAACCATTCCATACGACTATGTCACGTCCTGTTTCTTTCATTATATAGTTACCAAGATTCCTATCGGGTGCAAATAATATTTTCTCACTCTTTGAAAGAGAATTGACAACAATTATTGCATTTGATGAAGTACATATAATATCAGACAATGCTTTTATTTCTGCAGTAGTATTTACATATGAAATAATTGTTCTTCCTGGATTTTCTTCAATGAATTTTTTAAACTCATCAGTCTTACACGAATCAGCAAGAGAACAACCAGCATTAATGTCGGGAATAAGAACTTTTTTTTCAGGTGAAAGTATTTTGGCAGTCTCGGCCATAAAAGTAACTCCGGCAAATAAAATAATATCCGCATCATTGGATGCCGCTTTTTGTGATAGTGCAAGTGAATCACCAACAAAATCAGCAATATCCTGAATTTCAGATGTTTGATAATAATGCGCCAGAATGATTGCATTTTTCTCTGCTTTCATCCTTTTAATTTCTGAAATATATTTCTTATTACTCTCTTCCTGCATCAGATTATTATCTTAATAACATTATATATATAACTTAATTATATTTATATTAATATTTATGATTATTATAATATGCTGTTAATAGTGTTTGAATTTAAAAAAGAAATTTATTGTATTTTTCACAAATATTATATTACAAACATCTTTTCAACATCTCAAAATATGTACCATTTTTGATTATCAGATTTTTGTTGTTTGAATTAACAGTTGTTAATAATAGTATATTATTACTTGTAATGAAACAAATTTATATTTTTAAATGTTCATTAAATGTTTATTTTCTGACATTATTTAATTAAAAGTTTTGATGTATATCTGTAATCAGTTAAAAAAGCTGAGATTTTAAAATAAATTAAACAAAATAATATAATTAATTACATGTTTTGTACAACTTATTAACAGTATCAGTAAAAAATAATAACTTGAAAAAGAATAAAGTAGCAATTGTTTCTGATCATGCAGGTTTTTATCTGAAGGGAAAGTTGATAGAGTATTTGAAAAAACAAAAGTATGAAGTAAAGGATTTTGGGTCTTATACTGAAGAGAATGTTGATTATCCCGATTATGGTCATAAGATGGCAATATCCGTATCAGCTGGTGAATATGAAATGGGAATTTCAATATGTGGTTCAGGTAATGGGATTAATATGACGGTAAATAAGCATCAGAGAATTCGGAGTGCATTGTGTTGGAACGAAGAAATTAGTCGTCTTGCACGAGCTCATAACGATGCAAACGTATGTGCTATACCTGCAAGATTTATTTCCGAATCGGAAGCATATCTTATTATTAAAACCTTTCTTGAAACAGATTTTGAAGGAGGCCGGCATAAAAGGAGAATTGATAAAATACCTTTAAAAATTTTTTGAAATGCTCTCTAATTCATCAAGATATGGTATAAGAGCAGTTATTTATCTGGCTGGACGGTCGGAAGACAACAATATAATAGGGATTAATACTATCTCAAAGGATCTTAATCTTCCCACACCTTTCCTGGCAAAAATCCTGCAACAGCTTGTCAGACACAAGATACTTTATTCGGTTAAAGGTCCTCACGGAGGATTTTCAATTCTCAGGGATCCAAAGAAAATAACTCTTCTTGATATAGTCAGAATTATTGAAGGAGAAGATATTTTTAACAATTGTATAATACATAATTCAACCTGTTTACAAGTCAATGAAAGAAACGAAGAATGCATTCTTCATAATGATTATGCATCCATTCGCAAAGAACTTGTAGATTTTTTCAGTAACAGGACAATTCATGAATTGGTAAAAAAAGCAAATGGGCCTGAGAAATTTGTTATTTAACATTTTTCTCTGAATAATACGGGCGAAATAATAACCAGAAGAATACAGCTGCAACAACTCCTGCAGCATCGGCTATTATGTCCAATATCTCACCTTTACGGTTTTTGGTGAACTCCGATTGAATAACTTCTATTAGAATACCAAAAAAAAACGGTATCAAGGAAACCAACAATAATTTTCTGGTATCTGTAAGTGAATGCCTGTTTTCAAATATTAAAGTTGCCATTAGCAGAAAATACAGGCCAAAATGTACAAATTTGTCAAGATGAGGTATATCAAAAAAACCTGAGCGTACAACTGACTGAGGTGTAGCGAGACTTAAATATATAATTATCAGGGAAACAGTTATAGTGTAAATATTTTTTTTTAACATTCTGAAAAAATTTCCGCTAAAGTTATTAATTAGTCTGTATAAAACATAGAAAATTCTATTCTATTGTGTTTCTTTGTACTTGTGAAAGTATTTTAATCAATGGCTGGAATATATATACACATACCTTTTTGCAGGAAACTCTGTTATTACTGTGATTTTTATCATGTCATATCCCATGATGATAATTCATTATTTATAAATGCTCTGATAAATGAGACACGGTTAAGAAGAGAATATCTGGCAGGAAACAATATCTCCACAATTTATTTTGGAGGAGGAACTCCTTCGGTTTTAAGTGTAAAGGAAATAGCTTCTGTCCTTGATCATATCAGAGATCTGTTTATTGTGGACAGTGAACCGGAAATCACAATTGAGATAAATCCTGATGATGCAGACATGATTTATCTTCAGGGTTTGAGGAAAACAGGTATAAACAGGATAAGTGTTGGTATTCAGTCATGGCGTAACGAAGATCTTAAGTGGATGAACCGGCGTCATACCGCAGTTCAGGCACAGGAGATACTTGAAAATGCAATTAAAGCGGGTTTTACTAATATTTCGGTAGATCTTATTTACGGAATACCCGGAATTGGCCTGAATAACTGGGCTTCAAATCTGGAAAAAACTCTTTCATTTGATATTAAGCATCTGTCAGCTTACCATCTTACAATTGAACCAGGGACAGTTTTCGATAAAATGAAATCAAAAGGATTATTGAAAGAAATTGAGGAAGATGAAAGTACCGCTGAATTCAATTTGCTTCTGGAAAAAACAGAATCAGCCGGATTTATTAATTATGAGATCTCCAATTTCGGAAAACCCGGATATTTCTCGGTTCATAATACAAATTATTGGAAACAGGTACCATATCTTGGACTTGGTCCGTCAGCACATTCATTTAACGGATATTCCCGGCAGTGGAACATCAGGAATGTAAAGAAATATATCAAAGCAGTCAATGAAGAGAAACTGCTTTTTGAAAAAGAAGAACTTGATTCAAAGACAAAATTCAATGAATATGTAATGACTTCTTTGCGGACAATGTGGGGAATTGATCTGGAATATGTTGAAAGGATATTTGAAAAGGAAGGATATGATTATGTTGTTAATCTCAGCGGAAAATTAATTGATTATGGTCTGATGAAGCAGGACAGTAAGAACCTCATTCTTACCAATCAGGGTAAAATGATATCAGATAATATAATCTCAGAATTTATAATGCCACCCCTGGGGAATTGATTATCTTTTTGAAAGCATGAAGGTTGTACGGCCTATCATATTATTTTCAAGATAGAGTTCAATACTGTAATTACCCGTAATAAAATCACCGGTATTCGACAGGAAAATACACATTTCAAGATCCTGGTTCATATAATCTGCCATACGTTTTTCAGAATATATCATTTTATTTCCTTTGTAATCAAAAATGTTGTCTGGGCTACTGGTTATTACAAGTGAATCGGGTCTTATAACTCTCATGAAGACTTCTTTCTGACCGGCCTGGGCAATAGCATTTTCCCTGAGGGTAAAGCATACCCTGAGCGATTCCATCAGATTGATCCTGTTTGTTTCTTTTCTTTTCTTGTTAAGAGCTGCTGCAACAATATTCTTTGCCTGGATCACTGATGCTGTCACTACCTTGGAAGTAAGTGCTTCTTTTTCTCTTTCAAGCAGGACATTGGTATTCTGAACTTTTGCTATTTCCTGCCGGAACTGGACATTTTCAGCAACAAGCATTTTATTTCTTGTATTAAGAGAATCTATCTGGACAATATAGCTTTTCATTATTTCCCTCATTGTAGTGATCTCACTTCTGTATTTCTTAATTAGCTGAGCATTTGAAGCATTTATTGCAAGAAGCTGAATGATTCTGTTCTTTTCTTTTTCAAGACTGGCATTGAGGGTGTCATTAGTGGTTTTCATCGTATCATATGCTGCAATCATTCTCTTCAGCTCATTTGCCAGTGAGTCTTTTTCCTCAGTAAGGACAGTTTCCATTTCAACCATTTTATTTTTCTGATCGAAGTACATTACAACAAGAAAAATCAATGCTGCTGCAAGGATGATAGAAAGAGCAACCATTCCGATGGGAGTGCTCTTTTTGTCAATTTGATCTGTTTGAAAATTTATATCAGTCATCATGGAATGAGTTTAATGAATTAGAGGTTTGCAAAAATATAAAAATAATAATTACCTGTTATATAATAAAATCCGAATCAATGATTAAATTTACAAATGGTAAATTATTATTTAATTAATTTATTATCAATTATATGAGTGGCTTTTTTGGTATGGTCTCAAAACAGGATTGTGTTAAAGAAGTTTTTTATGGGACTGATTACCATTCTCATCTTGGAACGAAACGTGCTGGGATGGTATTTATTGTTCCCGGAAAAGGATTCCGGAGATCAATACATACTCTGGAGAATTCATATTTCAGGACGAAATTTGTAGATGAGCTGAAAGATTTCAATGGTAATTCAGGAATGGGGATAATAAGTGATACTGACCCGCAACCTATTCTGTTTACATCACATCTGGGCCGTTTTGCAATAGCTACGGTGAGCCGTCTTGTCAATATTGCAGAACTTGAAGCAGGAAGGCTTAAGCAGAAACAGCATTTTACAGAAAATTTTGAAAGTAATATTAATCCAACTGAAGTAATTGCGAGTCTTATCTGTGAAAAAGATAGTTTTGTTGAGGGTATTGAAAATGTATTTAATAAGATCAGGGGTTCCTGTTCTTTGATGATACTGACCGAAACCGGTATTATAATAGTAGCTCGGGATAAATATGGAAGAACTCCTGTTGTTATTGGAAGAAGAGAAGACGCTTATGCTGTTGCTTCAGAATCATGTTCATTTCCAAATACCGGTTTTGAAACGGAATATTTTATGGGACCCGGAGAGATAATCAGGGTAACTCCTGATGGTTTTACACAACTGAGAAAACCTGGAGAAAAATTGCAGATCTGTTCATTTTTATGGGTTTATTACGGTTATCCTCCTTCGTATTATGAAGGTATTAATGTTGATGAATGCCGCTACAGGTGCGGTGCTGCACTTGCGCGAAGGGATTCGGTTGAAGCGGATTTTGTATGTGGAATACCTGATTCGGGTGTTGGTCATGCAATAGGATACGGAAATGAAAAGAAAATACCGAATAAAAGAGCATATTCAAAATATACGGTAACATGGCCCAGAAGTTTTCTTCCATCTTTTCAGGAACAGAGAAACCTTGTCGCCAGAATGAAGCTTATACCTAACAAAGCAGTTATAATGGGAAAAAAGGTGATTTTCATTGATGACAGCATTGTAAGTGGTACACAGCTGAAGGATAATACGAATGAGATGAAAAAGTGGGGCGCCAAGAAGCTGCATATGAGAATAGCTTGTCCTCCCCTTTTATATCCTTGTGATTTTCTGAATTTTACACAATCGAGAACTCCACTGGAACTGGCAGCACGAAGAGCGGTAAAAGAACTGGGAGGAGATGAAAATGAACTAAGGGAATACTCGGATCCCGATTCGGAAAAATACCGGAAAATGGTTGAAAAAATAGCTGAGAAACTGGATCTGGATTCTCTTTTATTTCAACGGCTCGATGATCTGATAGCAGCAATCGGGCTTCCAAAGGAAAAACTTTGTACTCATTGTTGGGACGGCACGGGTTATTTTTAGGAAAGGCATAGTGGAATAAAGGCACAGCAAGATAGTAGCAGGTATAAGACAATTAAAGCAGGCAGGGTAAAATGAACAAATTAATTAATTAAATATATTTCGGTTATCACTTATTGAATAGTTCCTTTGCTTCAGGATCCTTAAGTTTGTCTTTTGTGGCATTGTATCCGATCCTGAATACAGCTTCAGCTTCTTCGGGGCTGAGGATTCCATAGTTTTTAAGTTCCTGCGGTAAAATAAAAAGGCTGAATTTTTTAGATTTTTCACTAAGCTCTTTCGCCATCATGATCATAAAAGTCCTTTCGGTTATTTTGATCAGGCTGGTAAATGCATCTTCCTGTCCTACAGGATTTACAAATGATCCTATTGTCAGCCGGCATAATTTCTCAATTGGACGGATTGGCATATTGTCAAGTACACCACCATCAACATAATAAATATTGTTGATCTTTACAGGTTTAAAGAGAACCGGTATACTTGCGGATGCAATCACTACATCCAGCAATTCCCCTTTTGAAAAATAAACCGGTTTACCATGGTTCAAATCAGTTACTGAAACATATAAAGGGATTTTGAGATCTTCAAATTTTTTGGCCTTGATATGATCTTCAAGTATGTTTTTGATACCTGAAAGCTGCAGAAGTCCGTCGCGGGGCAAAGTAGGTTTCATATAATTCAGACGGCTGCTGCTCTTCATAATTTTAAGAGCTTCTTTCGGACTTATACCGTCACAATAAAGCAAGCCTGCAAGTGCTCCGGCACTGGCTCCCGATACAACATCGGGATATATTCCTGATTCATTCAGGGCCTGCATTACGCCAAGATGTGCAAATCCTCTGGTACCACCCCCGCTCAGGACCAATCCGATATTATAGAATTCATCTGGCATAATTAAATTAAATATAAAAAAATTGTTTAATGATAATGATTCATGATTGATGACTTTAAGGCAAAGATAGTTAATGATAGATTAAATTATGATTCTTCTGCGGAAAGTATTAAAATTGCATTACTGTAATGACACAAATATCAAGTAACTGGTTACCGTTAATTCAAATTAATAATTCTTAAAATATACGATTAAGACCGGTAAAAATTGAAATTTAAAACAGGATTATGAAGAACTTATTTGCTTTTTTTATGATGATGTTATGGATTGTAGCCATTCAGGCACAATCTGGTAATGAAGGAATTCCGTTCAAAATGGAAGAACTTACATCTCCTCAGTTTTCACAAGCGGTTAAACTATCGGGAGGAGTTTGTATCATTCCCCTTGGTATAATTGAAAAGCATGGACCTCATCTCCCTCTTGGAACAGATCTTTTTGAAGCCAGGGAAGCTGCTTTCACTGCTGCCATGAAGGAATATGCTGTTGTTTTTCCTCCTTATTATGTCGGGCAGATATTTGAGGCAAGGCATCAACCCGGAACAATAGCATATAGTAATGAGCTGATGTGGAAGATGCTTGAAGAAACCTGCAATGAACTTTCAAGGAATGGATTAAAAAAGATTATCCTTGCTAACGGACATGGTGGAAGTACAAGTTTTCTTCAGTACTTCTGCCAGTCACAGCTTGCTTCACGCAAAGATTATATTGTTGTGCTGTTTCAGGGAAGGGCAGATCCGGTTTATGATCCACAGATAAAAGCTCTGAAAAAAGCCACCCTTGATGGTCATGCCGGTGAGGGAGAAACATCAATGATGTATTATATTAGACCCGATCTTGTTGATCAACAGCAGATAAAGAGTCAGTCGGGTCTTGATCAGGGCAGGCTTAATCAGCTCAAATTCGGTTATACCGGAATCTGGTGGTATGCAAGATACCCCAATCATTATGCTTCAGATTTTGCCCGGCCTGATAAAAAACTTGGAGAACTTCTTATTCGGAGTTGGGGAGGACAACTGGCTGAACTGGTAAAATACCTGAAAGAAAATAATACTATTGAACAACTTCAGCAGGAGTTCTATGAAAAAGCCGAAAATCAATTACAGGAATAATCTGAAAGAACATTTCTGTACAAGTCTGACAATGAATAAAAAATCCAGAACTGACAATTAAGTAAGATTATTGTTATTAGATTAGAATTAAAAAGTATTATGTCATTTACATTACAAATTGGGCAAAAAGCTGTTAATTTTACACTTCCGGCAACAGATGGAAATAATTACAGCCTGTCGGATTTCGCCGATTATAAATATCTTGTTGTGTTTTTTACCTGCAATCATTGTCCCTATGTGACAGGATCGGACGAAGTGACAAGGGCAACTGCTGAGAAATATTTAAAGAAAGGGGTAAGATTTGTGGGTATAAACTCCAATAGTGAGCATACTTATGCGGAAGATAGTTTTCCGGAGATGGTAAAAAGGATGGAAAAGTATCATTTCCCATGGATTTATCTTTATGATCAGGATCAATCTGTTGCAAAGGCTTATGGTGCCCTGAGAACACCTCATTTTTATGTCTTTGACCATGAACGGAAACTTGTTTACACCGGAAGAGGAGTCGACAGTCCGAGAGATATCTCGAGGATGACAGTGAATAACCTGGATAATGCCCTGGAAGAACTTACTTCGGGTTATCATGTTACGGTTCAGCTTACAAATCCGATAGGATGTAACATTAAATGGGAAGGCAGGGATGCACACTGGATGCCTCCGGAAGCATGTGACCTGGTTTGATTTACGGAAAAACCAGCCAGAATAATGAAATATTAATAATAATTATTAAAACAATGAATATCAGAAAACAACAGATTTTAACTTCACTGATTATCGTTTTTGTGTTCATGATGCAGGTATCATGTAGTGAAAAAACGCCCTCAGATCTTACCAAAGCAAGCATTATTCCAAAACCTGTTTCAATAACTTCAACAGGAGATTATTTCACCCTTAAGTCCAACACGGTTATTTATGTAATGGGTGAATCATACGAAATTCTGAATATTGGTCATTATCTGGCTGACAGGTTGAACCCTGCAACAGGTTATGATCTGAATGTTAGATCCACTAATGAAGATCCCGGAAAAGGTTCCATATTATTGACAACATCTGGTGCCGGAGCTAACGCTCAGGAAGAGAGCTATGAACTTATTATTACAAAGAAACAGATAAAACTTTCAGCCCCTACACCAGAAGGACTTTTCAGAGGGGTTCAGACTATCAGGCAATTATTACCGGCCAGGATTGAAATGGCAGAGAACCAGGAAGGACCCTGGCAAATAGCTACAGGAACCATTACTGATTATCCGGTATATTCCTACAGAAGTGCAATGCTTGATGTTGCCCGTCATTTTTTCAGCGTTGATGACGTGAGACGTTTTATCGATTTTCTGGCATATTATAAAATGAATAAACTGCATTTACATTTATCTGATGACCAGGGATGGAGAATTGAAATCAAATCCTGGCCAAATCTTACTTTGCATGGAGGAAGCACACAGGTTGGCGGAGGTAAAGGCGGGTTTTTTACTCAGGAACAGTATTCGGCAATTGTCGATTATGCTGAGGAATGTTATATCACTATTGTCCCTGAAATAGATATGCCGGGACATACTAATTCAGCTCTTGCATCTTATCCCGAACTCAGTTGCGACGGTAAGGCCAGAGAACTCTATACCGGAACAAAAGTGGGCTTCAGTACATTATGTACAAATAAAGAAATAACATATAAATTTCTGGATGATGTTATAAGAGAAATTTCCGCAATAACACCAGGACCATATTTCCACATTGGTGGTGATGAATCGCATGTTACAAGGTTATCGGATTATATACCATTTATTGAAAGAGTGCAGGACATAGTATTGAAATACGGTAAACAATCAATTGGATGGGATGAGATTGCCAATGCCGGTTTAAGAGAGGGCACTGTTGTACAACATTGGGCAAATATTGAAAATGCAAAAAAAGCAGTGAAGCAAGGTGCCCGTTTACTTATGTCTCCGGCAGTTAAAGCATATATTGACATGAAATATAACAAATCAACAAAGCTCGGTCTTCACTGGGCAGCATATATTGAGGTTGATGAGGCATATAACTGGGATCCCGCTTCTCTGGTTCCGGGACTAGGTAAAGAACATATTGTGGGTGTCGAAGCTCCGTTATGGACAGAGACATTAACCAATATTGATGAAATAGAATATATGGTTTTCCCGCGCCTTCCGGGTATTGCAGAAATTGGATGGACCGATGTAGCATCAAGGAACTGGGATGAATACAAAATAAGACTGGGCAAACATGGAGAACGCTTTGAGGCTATGGTATTGATTACTATAAATCACCCCTTG
>CAZPMM010000004.1:0-17409 GCA_964587405.1 uncultured Rikenellaceae bacterium | reverse complement strand
TAAAGGTAAAACGGAAGATATCGACAGACTCAGGAACATGAGTACTGTCATCAAGGACACAGCCCTTTGCGGACTTGGTCAAACATCTCCAAATCCGGTATTGTCGACTCTCGATAATTTTATGGATGAATATGTTGCACATGTCAGAGATAAAAAATGTCCTGCCGGAAAGTGCAAAAACCTGATGGAATATTTCATCATTGCAGAAAACTGTGTCGGATGCACAGCATGCGCACGTGTATGCCCTGTCAATGCAATAACAGGTGAGAGAAAGGAAGTACATCAGATCAATCCTTCAATTTGCATAAAATGCGGAGCATGTAAGGAGAAATGTAAATTCGATGCAATAATTATCAGATAATGGTTGAATTAATGGAAACAATAAAGCTTACAATAGATAATAAAGAGGTTGAGGTTGAAAAAGGGACCACAATTTTAAAAGCTGCCAGACAGCTTGGCATAGATATTCCTACATTATGTTATCTCCATCTGAAAGATCTCAATATTGAGAATAAACCGGGCGGTTGCCGTATATGTATGGTAGAGATACAGGGGAGAAAGAATCTTGCACCTGCCTGTTCAACGAAATGTGACCAGGGAATGGTAATAAAAACACATACAACAAGAGTTCTCAATGCCAGAAGAACCGTTATGGAATTCATTTTGTCTGATCATCCTAAGGATTGTCTTGTATGTTCAAAATCGGGCAATTGTGAATTGCAGAACATGGCTCACAGGCTGGGTATAAGGGAAATTCCGGGTGCAGAATATGCAGCAATATCAACCTATAAACCAGACACATCTCCATCTATCGTCAGGAATCTCGATAAATGTATAATGTGCAGAAGATGTGAAATGATGTGTAATGAAGTACAGGCAGTAGGAGCTCTCTCTGCCGTAAACAGAGGTTTTATGGCAGCTGTTGCACCTGCATTTGAACAGAACCTTGAGTATTCAACGTGTACTTATTGCGGTCAGTGTGTAGCTGTCTGCCCGACCGGTGCATTAACCGAAGTAGATCATACACCTGATGTTCTTCGTGCACTTGCCGATCCTTCAAAAACTGTAATCGTTCAAACTGCACCTGCTGTCAGGGCTGCTCTTGGTGAAATGTTCGGAATGCAACCCGGAACACTTGTTACGGGTAAAATGGTAACTGCCCTCAGAGCACTTGGTTTTGATTATGTTTTTGATACCGATTTTGCAGCCGACCTTACCATTATGGAAGAGGGAACAGAACTTCTGGACAGACTGACAAGGCATCTTAAGGGTGATAAGAGTGCCAGACTTCCTATCCTTACATCATGTTGTCCGGGCTGGGTAAACTTTTTCGAGGAATATTTCCCCGATCTGAAAGATATACCTTCAAGTTCTAAATCACCTCAGCAAATGTTCGGAGCAATAGCCAAGACATATTTTGCAGATAAAATAAAAGTTGACCGGAAAGATCTGATAGTTGTATCAATAATGCCCTGTCTTGCAAAAAAATATGAATGCCAGAGAGAAGAATTCTCAACTGACGGCAACCGGGATGTTGATTTCTCAATATCAACAAGAGAGCTTGCCACCTTTATCAAGCAGGCAAATATCGACCTGAAAAACCTTGAAGACAGTGATTTTGATGCTCCCCTTGGCGAATCAACTGGAGCAGGTGTGATATTTGGCACAACTGGTGGTGTCATTGAAGCTGCATGCCGAACTGCTTATGAGATTTATACGGGTAAAAAACTGGATCGTATCGATTTTACCGAGCTAAGAGGTCTGGAAGGTGTACGTTCTGCCACAGTCGATTTTAACGGACTACAACTAAACATAGGAATAGCACACGGTCTAGGTAATGCAAGAAAACTTCTCGACGAAGTAAGATCAGGAAAATCCCAGTTTCATGCAATAGAAGTGATGGCCTGCCCCGGCGGATGCATCGGCGGCGGCGGACAACCAATACACCACGGCAATTCTGAAATAATAAAAGCCAGAGCAGCTGCACTTTATAATGAAGACAGAAAGAAACCTCTCAGAAAATCACATGAGAATCCGTTCATTATTAAACTGTATGAGGAATTCCTTGGAAAACCCAACAGTGAAAAAGCACATCACCTTCTTCATACAAAGTATTTTGATAAAAAGAAGAAAATTATAGTAAAACAATAATGAAATAGATATAAGGCAGATTATTAAATTCAATGTTATGTCGAGTATAAAAATAGAATTGAAACAGGAAGATGTTACAAAAATAAAAGAGATTTGTAACTCATTCAATAAAGATCCTCAGGAACTGATAAACATACTTCACGCTACACAGGAACATTTCGGTTATCTTCCTGCCGAAGTTCAAGAAGTTATTTCAGCAGAAACAGGAGTACCTGTAGCTAAAATATATGGAGTGGTTACTTTCTATTCATTTTTTACAATGACTCCGAAAGGGACGTACCCTATCAGTATTTGTATGGGAACCGCATGTTATGTCAGGGGTGCAGAAAAAGTGCTTGATGAATTCAAAAAAGAGCTGGGATTACAGGTTGGCCAAACTTCAAAAGACGGAAAATTTTCATTATCAAGCTTAAGATGCGTCGGAGCCTGCGGACTGGCGCCGGTTGTTCTTATCGGTGATAAAACCTACGGAAGAGTTGCTCCCGATGATGTCAGAAACATCCTGAAAGAATACGAATAACAAGACCATAATTTTACGGCCTGATTGTTGCAATAAAAATCATGACACTATCTGTATGATATTTTGTCATGATTTTTATATTTATTACCACTTGCAATGGACATCCTTAAGATCATAAGGCAACATAAACAGGTTTGTTCACTTATCTCTGACAAGAAAATAAAACAGAGTCTTGACATTCTTTCAGATATGCTTAAAAGTACTGTATCAGGCTATCTGCGTGATGAGTATGAAAATGTGGTCATGACATACAGGAATATGCTGGCATATACAATTGAAGGAATAAATGATCCTGCAAGGGAGAAAATATATATCAGGCTGATCCAGTCAATTCTTGAATTATCCGACCGGATAAAGCAGGACATTTTGTCACGTAATTCAGGCTGGAACACTTACTGGCTCAAGCAGCAAACTGAAAAAGAGCAGACTCTGACCGGCAAAACCATTGTTGAGACAGTCGATGATCTTATATTCAAATCGGAACTTGATGAATGGCTCAGACTGAGCAATGAAATAAATCCTGATCCCGAATCAGCCATTTCAGTCAAACACAAACAGCTGATAAAGAATATCTTCAATCATTTATGGCTGACAGATTATTACGGAGAAGCTGAAGAGAGTCTTATCGATATTTTTCTCAATTCCGGGAAATTCAGATGGTTTGAATCGAGTATTTTTACTACTGCAATAACACTGAGTTCATTCAGAACCTGGCAGACAGAAAAACTGCTGAACCTGATAAAAATATACAAGTCGGGACAGGAACAGGTCATGGAAAGAGCACTATCCGGACTGATACTCAATCTTCACTATTATAACAGCAGGGTTATGCTCTACCCGGAGTTGACAGAAGCTGTCACAGAAATGGCATCTCTGCCGAGGCTAAAAGAACATTGCAGGCTGATAGTACTCCAGACCATCAGGTCGCGCGAAACAGAAAAGCTCAGCCGGAGGTTACATGATGAGATACTGCCCCAGGTAGCAAGGCTCCGTCCCGGTATTGAGGAGAAGCTCGACCTTAATAATATCCTTCCGAATGATAAAAACGAGGGTAAAAATCCCGACTGGTCAGCAATGTTCAGTGGAGCAGATGAGATTTTCAAGACAATGGAAGAACTGACCAATCTTCAGATGGAAGGTGCTGATGTATATATGTCGGCATTCGCCAATCTTAAAAATTTCGATTTCTTCAGGGATATTCAAAACTGGTTCATGCCTTTCTATCCCGACCATGAGGCCGTGGAAGAAATATTCCAGGATGAAATTCTTGGTCCGGGTACAAACGAACTCGCTGAAGCACTGTATAAGACACCTTTTATCTGTAATTCAGACAAGTTTTCTCTTATCCTGAACCTTAAATATCTTCCATCAAGTCAGAAAACAATGATGCTTAAAGTATTCAGAATGGAACTTGAAGGCCTTCAGCAGTTGAATAATGAAGATTTCCTGACAGATCCTGATAAAAAATTCCGGATCAATATAACCCAATACCTTCAGGATATCTACAGGTTCTTTAAACTATCTCCTTACAGGAAAGAGTTTGAAGATATTTTCACAGGCAAACTCGATATATACAATTCTCATATCTTCAGCCTTACATGTAACACTAATGAAGCTGAAGCAGGCCTGGCAGATTATTTCTTCAACAAAGATTTTTTTGAAGATGCGCGCGCTCTCTATCTGAGAATATTGAAAAAGAAACCTGACGACGTACAGTTATATGAAAAGATAGCTTACTGTTATCAGGAAAACGGAGATTACGGAGAAGCTCTCAACTATTATAAAAGAGCTGATCTTATTGAAAGAAAAGCCTGGACGTTCAAGAAAGCAGGTTTATGTCTCAGGCGTCTGGGAAGGTATGAGGAAGCACTTGAATATTATATTCAGGCCGGAGATATTGAACCTGATAATCTTCATACGACAATGATGACCGGACATTGTTACCTTGATCTTAAACAATATGAAAATGCCCTGAAGCATTATTTCAGGGTTGAATATAAAGATCCGGGCAACCTTAAGATCCTACGTCCTATTGCATACTGTTACCTGGTTCTGGGACGTTTTGAAGAATCTGAAAAATATTATGACCGTCTGGCAGCGGGAAGGCTAAATGCACACGACCTCATAAATATTGGGCATCTGGCTCTCTGCAAAGGAAAGAAAAAAGAAGCAGTTGAATATTACCGTCAGAGTATAATGACAGGAGAGATCACCAGGGAAAAATTCATTTCAATTTTCACTGAAGACCGCAATCAGCTTGTTTCACTTGGCGTTAATGCTGATGATCTTCCTATTTTACTTGATTATCTGTTGTTTATCATCCACTAACGAAGCAGAATCTCTCTTACTGCCGTAACAACTGTCTGATGAAAAGAACGGACGGCCACTGGAAGGCATCTTCTGTTCATTATAGAATTGCCTGGCATCACGATCAACCTGGTTCATTTCCTTGCGGGAACTTGAATCATTTCTGTGCTTTCTGAACTCCCTGATCATCTTTTCACGCTTTTCATCCATCTCTTTAAGCCTGGCTATCTGCTCCTTCGTTAGCTTTGCATCTATCTCTTTCCTGAAGGCTTTCATGTTCGAATCTGCCTCTTTCCTGAAGTTTTCCCTTAGATCAATGTTCTTTTTGCTGAATTTATCAAGAATCTTATCGATCTCTGCTTTCTGTTTTTCATCAGGCACAATGATTTTGTAAAATCCTTCTCTGAATTTCTCTTCATAAAAATAGAATCTTACCGGTTTAAGCTTTTTGAATCTCAGCTGGGCTGAAGTAAGCATACCAATGACAAATCCTATGATCAGTATCAGAATAAAAAGAATTACTGGCTTTGCTTTCATCATAATATTAATTACCGGTGAGCAGGTATACAATACTTTCATCATAGGCATTGCTGATACCCAGGAATGAATTTAAGGAAATAGAACCTTCCATAAGGAATATTGATATAAGAAGTAATACAATTGCGGCCACTCCGGTAAAGGCAACCCTGTAGAAAACCTGGCTAAGACTTCTTGTAAAATCCACTTCAGGCAATACCACCTTAGCGCTTCGGAATATTCTCTCATTTACCCTGTCTACGAAGCCTTCTTTGAAATCATATGACACACCGGCTCTTTCCAGTTGCCTGGCAATATCACCGGCATCAGCTTCTGATTCGAGCAAACTGATTATCAGCTTTTTGATTTCCGGACATTTCATAATAACTATAATTTCTTAATAATTTCTTTTAATTGATCCTGTGCTCTGGCAAGTCTTGAAAGAACCGTTCCAATTGGTAATTCAAGAATATCTGCCGTTTCTTTTGTTGAATATCCCTGCAACATTCTCATTGTAACCACAATTCTGAATTTCGGATCAAGTTTCATCAAAGCTTTGCTTACAATTTCTTTTGCTTCCCGTTTTTCCTCATAAGCTTCATCTGCCACTTCCACCTCATACATTTCGTCATTACCCTTCTGTAAAAACATCGAAAAGAACCTTTTTCTTTTTTTTATCTCATTCAGGGTAAGGTTAATTGCGATCTTCTGTATATAGGTTCCCAGTTTTGACTCCCCTCTGAACCCGGCCAGAGAATAATAAAGTTTTACAAATACTTCCTGACCGATATCTTCAGCAAAAACAGTATCTCCAAGCATTCCCTTAACCGTCCGGGCAACCATTTTCCGGTACCTGTTAACTATCTCTCCAAATGCAAGACTGTCGCCTTCAAGTGAAGCATTTACAAGTTCCGTCTCGTCAGCTTTGCTGTACGATCCCTTCATGGCTATCCGTCTAATTGACAATATTAAAAGTAATAATATTCCCGATTGTTAATTTTTATTAACATCAATGTAATCCGCAGGACTATCTTTCAAGGCCAATGCCTGAATGCCGATATCCTAATTCATCAGATTCCTGAATAATTTCATAGTCTTTTGAAAACCTGACCCTGTAAAGTTTATAGTTCTCAAATCCGTCATTCATGCTTTTCCTTCTGAAATCAAATTCAGTCTGTAATAGATCGGGGTTATGTATTTCGGGATGAGACAGAAAATCCCTGCCATGTATTGCAAGGCCACTGAGGAAATAATAGGTAATATCATAGCCGATCCATGCATAGCTCATTTCAGATGGTTCTGTTAAGAATTTTTGTCTGAAATCGGCAGCAAACTGAATTACATCTTCTGCCTCATAATTTATCCAGTATGGTGAAAAGACCATAATATCAAGTTCAAAAATAAATTTTGGATCAAGATTTTCGAGTCCTCTCAGTGAGGGATATCCAAATATCCTTACCGGAAATTTTTTTGAAAGGGAATGTATCTCCTGAAGGGTTTCGCTCACTACCGGATCCTCTTCAGAAGCAATGATTATAAGATTTTCCGATTTGTTTGAAAGAGCCCTGGCAAGCCTTGTGTTTGAAATATCACCAAAAGTTGACCGGCTGTTAAAAAGCAATTCATTGAATCTGATCTCAGTAGCGGGGATCCTGCCGCTAAGCTCTGACAATATCTTCTTCCGGAAACGGCTCACATCCCTGTCTGTCCCTGACGAGTCGGCATGAATGAAAACAAAATTATCAAGATAGTAATCACTTACCTCTTTTGCAATTGCATTCTGAGCAACCTCAAGAGATGCATTAGCCATAAACAGCAATGGATTATTCTCTAGAGCTGAATTATTAATAAGCCGTACCGGAGAAACCACCGGAATATTCATCTTCCGGGCATATGCCGTAGTAATGGCCAGATTTCGTGAATAAACCGGACCTATGATCAGGTCCATTCCTGCAAGCTGTCCGCGGTAAATAAGCCTTGTCAGCGCCACGGTATCGCTTTTTATATCATATGTATAAAGGTTTATGTTCATACCGAGAGAACGCAGGGTGTCAAGCGCGAGAAGTATGCCCTGATACATCTCCACAAATCCGACACTTCTGTAATAGATCCAGTCTTCAACATGTTTAACAGGTCTGTAAACAACCTTGCCCTTAACATATCTTGATGAGTCTATTTCAGTCCTTACAGCATTTTCCGCAAGATAAAAAGGCAGTAATACGGCAACATTGAATGTACCTTTCAGTTTGCTTACAATCGTTTTTTCTGTTGGACGCGGAAGAATTATTACAACGGAATCCGGAGGCGGAACAACGACAGTATCCGGAACAACAGGTTCCTCAACATGAGTTAGTGACTTGCTTATCGCTGATACCGGAATTTTCAAAAAATCACCCACCTGGGGAAATCTCATATTCCTGTTTTCCCGCCTCAGTTCCCTGATTGTAAGACCATATTTACCCGCTATTGAGGCGAATGATTCTCCCTGTTCAACCTTATGCAGAATATATTTTGAATCCTGAACTTCAGGCTTTTCATTTTCTTCGATAAATGCCCGCCGCGGTATTGCAATCTCAGTGTTTATGGAAAGCTTCGAAATATCAATGTCTGGATTTGCTGCCAAAATATCGCTCTCCGGTACTTCGTAAAGTTTTGACAGGGAATAAATCGTCTGACCCGCCTGAAGCCGATGATAACTATATCTGGTCTCATCCTTCTGAATAGGTACAGGTTTTGACTTCTGCGGAGGTTCAGCAGGCACATCCCTTACAGGTATCCTTAATGACTGCCCCTCTTTCAAACCAAAAGCTGCAGTGGGGTTCTCCCTGTTCAGTTCATCAAGAGTTACATGATATGCTTTTGATATCGAATATGCGGTTTCTCCCTTCTTAACCAGATGGATATAGTATGGAACACCGGATATTATTACTTTATCCTTTGATTTCACAACAGCTACCTGTGCAGACAGTTCTCCTGAAGATAGCAGGAGGATTAATATGGTCATAGGAATAAACCTTAAGCACGATTTAATATTCATCATGATAAAATTATAATGTGCCGGGAAATTTCTGCAATTTATTTCAATTCTCTCCATTACGTTCGATATGTCTGTTTTTACAAACTTCTCACCTGTTATTATATTAAGAAAGTTCTATATACATTTCTGATATTTCATTTACAAAATAATTTTTCATTTCCGGAACTGTCTTGCCGGGCTGCCTTAGATCCACAGTCAAAGTAATGCCGGAGTAGCTGTTTTCCGGATTATCTTCTTCATATCAGCTTTATTTGTACTCTCTGTTTATTAATCTTTTATCAATTTTCCGTACTCATCTTCCTCATAAGCTTTAACGATCTTTTTAACAAGTTTATGCCGTACTATATCCCTTTCATCGAACTTAATAATAGACACACCTCCTATATCCCGCAGTATACGCATAGCCTGGAGAAGTCCCGAATCACTTTTTTTTGGAAGATCTATCTGTGTTGTATCTCCGGTCATTATGAATTTTGAATTGACACCCATCCGGGTAAGAAACATTTTCAGCTGGTTTATTGTGGCATTCTGGGCTTCATCAAGGATTACAAAAGCGCTTTCAAGTGTTCTGCCTCTCATAAATGCAAGAGGTGCGATCTGAATAGTGCCATCTTCCAGCCATGTTTCAAGTTTCCTGAACGGAAGCATATCATGAAGGGCGTCATAAAGAGGCTGAAGATAGGGATCGAGCTTTTCTTTCATATCACCGGGAAGAAAACCCAGCCTCTCTCCTGCTTCTACGGCAGGCCGTGTAAGAATTATCTTTTTTACCTCTCTCTCTTTCAATGCCCTGACAGCCAAAGCAATTGATGTATATGTCTTTCCTGTTCCCGCCGGTCCTTCTGCAATAATCAGATCATTGTTTCTGTAATCATTGACCAGCAAAACCTGGTTTACCGTACGGGCTCTGACAGGTTTGCCGCTTGTACCAAAAACCAGCACATCTTCAAAACAACCGTTTGAAGCACTCTTCATATGTTCCGGATCAGTGAGGTATTTCTCTATATCCTGTTCTTCAATCCGATTGTATTTGCGGTAATATTCAATAAGTTCATTAAATTTTTCAGAGAACAGGGTTATTTCAGACTCTTCACCCAGACATTTGATTTCATTGCCCCTCGCAAGGATTTTTATTTTGGGAAAAAATGTCCTTATTTTATCAAGCAAGGAATTATTAGTGCCAAAGAAAACGATCGGGTCAATATCTTCAAGAAAAATTACTATCTCTGTCATCAGTTTTAACCTTTCATACTCAACGGATCACAAACAATTATCAACCAACATAGCCGGCTAAAGTTCATAAAAAATAATTATGGATCAGCTACAAAGTAAGCTTATTTTTCCATAGAAGATTATCTTTGTTTTAAGTTTTTTGGATATGCCCCCTGTTACTCTGACTACCGAATGGAAACCCGATGATATCTATACAGGAATCATAAAGGGTAAGTTGTCAAGTTTATGCCCCGGAGTAAGCATAATAGATAATGCATGTAATATACCTGCATTTGATATATTGCATGCTTCATTCATTGTCAGGAATACTTATCTGAACTATCCAAAAGGTTCGGTTCATATCATCTGCGTTCATTCAGAATCCATCAAAGAACAGAGTTATCTTGTTGTCAGGGCACGGGGTCATTACTTTATCGGCACCGACAATGGTATTTTCAGCCTGATACTCAATGGAGAACCGGATGAAATAATCAAATTGGATAATAAAGATGAATCTGATGAACTGGACATTTTTGCAAAAGCAGCTGCACATCTGATATCAGGCAGGGAAGCTTCTGAAATCGGAAGGCCTCTTAAACAGATAACCGAGCGCGTTCCTTTCAGGGCAACAATCGAAAAAGATACTATTACTGGCAGTATCATTTTCATCGATTCATACGGCAATGCCATTTCCAATATAACAAGGGAAGTGTTTCTCAGAGTTTTTGAAGGTAAAGATTTCCGTATACTGATTCAAAGCAACAAAAACCACACCGACAGAATCGTCAGAAAGTACAGTGATGCCGGAATTGGCGACCTGCTGACCAGATTCAATTCGCTTGATCTGCTGGAAATAGCTATAAACGGGGCAAATGTATCGGAATTATTAAGCCTTGGTATCGGTACGGTGGTAAGGATAGAAATTACAAAAAGAACTACTTCTCCCGGTCGCCTGTTTTAAAACCAGATAATGATGGATGACAAGAAAAAAAGTGCAGAAGAATTTGAAAAACTGTTGAATATACTTGATGTGCTCAGATCAGCATGTCCGTGGGACAAGAAACAAACCAACGAAACACTTCGAAAACTTACCATTGAAGAAACATACGAGCTTGCCGATGCTATTATCTCAGGCAATGATAATGATATTAAGGAAGAACTGGGAGATCTGATGCTTCATGTAGTGTTTTATGCAAAAATAGGCTCTGAGAAAGGAGCTTTCACCATGACGGATGTGCTCAGGAGTATTAATGAAAAACTGGTTTACAGGCATCCTCATGTTTTTGGTGATGTAAAGGTTTCCGGCGCCTCAGAGGTGGAAAAGAACTGGGAACATCTGAAAATAAAGGAAAATAAAGGCAACAAGCCTGTATTATCGGGCGTTCCTCCATCACTGCCATCAATGGTAAAGGCAAACAGGTTACAGGAAAAGGCAAGGGGAGTCGGCTTCGACTGGGAAAAACCCGAACAGATATGGGATAAGGTACTGGAAGAGATTTCCGAGCTTAAAAATGAGGTTGAGAAACTTGATAAGGAAAAAATTGAATCAGAACTCGGAGATGTCCTCTTTTCTGTGATCAATGCCGCCCGCCTTTACGGAATAGATCCGGAAGCAGCCCTTGAAAAAACCAACAGAAAATTTATCAAAAGATTTAATTATCTCGAAAAAGAAACAATTTTAAAAGGCAGATCTCTTCATGATATGAGCCTTGACGAGATGAATGAGATATGGGAACGGGCCAAACAGAATGATTAAATCAGAGATATCTGCGGAACTCAGTGAATTCTCAATGAAACTGTGCAAGAAATCAGATTTACTAACTTGCACTAAAGCTACAACAGAGAAAAAACACAGATCAATCACAATGAGTTGTAATACGTATTTTAATACATATTAAAAGATATATTTATTTTAATTCAAATATATAGCTAAGAAGCTGATATATTATTTTTGCTGCAACGAAATCAGGTGCTTTATTTGAAGGAGAAGGGCATAATTCGACAACATCAAAACCCACAACATTTCTGCTTCGGGCAACCTCCCTGAGAAAATTCATAAGCTCATAATAATCCGGACCTCCCGGTTCAGGAGTACCGGTAGAAGGCATAATTGAAGGATCCAGCACATCCAGATCAATTGTTATATACACATTTTCATTGAGAAGGCTGAGTGCTTTCCTATATAATTCTTTATTCAGGTACAACTCATGAGCTGGAAATATCCTTTCCCGGTCGGCATAAGGTAATTCATCGGCGGATATACTCCGTATTCCTACCTGAACTATCGGGATCATTTCCTTTATTCTTGCCATAACACAGGCATGATTAAAAGGTGATCCCTCATATACCTGTCTCAGGTCGGCATGTGCATCAAGCTGAAGTACAGACAGACTGGTAAAAAATTCTCCGAATGCCATTGCAGAACCTATACTTACACTATGATTTCCACCGATTATTACAGGGAATTTCCCTTCTTTCAGCAGATTCAGTGTAGTATTACGGACAGCTTCGACAAGTTTACGGGGTGAACAATTGCCGGCAAGCGGAGGAGCTGTATAAATACCCTTTCTGTGAACTTCTGTTCCTGTTTCAATATCATAAAACTCAAGATTCGGTGAAGCATCAAGAATGGCATCCGGGCCTTTGTCGGCGCCTTTAATCCATGTACTGGTTTCATCATAGGGTACAGGAACAATTACTATACCTGATGATTTATAGTCAGAATTTATTTCCGCACCACCGAAATTCATGAATAAGTTACAGTTTTAGTCAACTTTCTTAACAGACTGTTTCTTTCCTGATGCAGATTTACCCGTTCTTTTTTCTTTTCCGGCTTCTGTATTATTTTCCTTTTTTGCTGCAGATTTTTGCTTAACCTGTTTCTTCGCGGTTGTAATCTCAGATTTCTCCTCTTCCGGTTTCTTTTCAGAACCCTCAATCTTAGTCTCCTCAGTATCAGCCACAGCCTCCGGCTCTTCCTTAACAAGAAGATTGAGCTTATGTAATATATTATACCACTGTGCGATCTTTTTTATATCGCTTACATAGACCTTTTCCCTGTTGTAATCAGGAAGGATTTCCTCAAACCACGATTTGAGTTGTCCGGGATCAGATTTATAATCTATTGCCGCACCGCCGTTTTCTTTTTCATGTATATTATCAAACACTTTTCCGAGAGCCAGGTCCTCAGTCTCTGTAAATACAGAGATCTCTTCAAGTGAACTGATTCTTGCAGAACTGAATGCACTGCTTCTCACTTTTGTTTCCAGATGCTCTACTATTATTGCATTTTTACCCTGTGCGATGAATCTGTATAAACCCGGCTGACCCGAAATCGCCATAATATCCTTTAAAACCATATATTCTTTTCTAGATTCAATTTAAATTTATATTCTGACGTAAAATTAATAAGGAATTTTATAATCGTGTTCAGTTCATGTTCCTCTCTTTTTTAATTTTCTCATAAGCATCTTTCATTTTCCTGAATTTTTCACTGGCTGTTTTCTTGAAATCTTCACCCAGATGGCTCACCTTATCAGGGTGATATTTCATTGCCATCCGCCTGTATGCCTTTTTTACCTCTTCATCAGTTGCAGAAGATTCTATCTCAAGTATCTTGTAAGAAGCATCCGTATCGGGGATGAACATATTCCTGATCGATAAGTAATCGGCAGAAGAGATGCCCATATATCCTGATATTCTTTCAATAACAGCCTGTTCAGCCGGATTTGTCAGTCCGTCTGCACTTGAAACGTTGAACAGCAGATGCATTAGTTGCAGGCGTGAGGAATAGTCCATATTTCGTTTGATCTGTCCGCAAACATCAGCCAGCGGGATATCTTGTTTAAGGAGATCCCTGAGCATTAATGTTGCTTCCCGGGCTATCTGTTTTCCGAACTGCTGAACAAAGAACCGTTTTACGTAGTCAAGCTCGGATTTAACAACTTTTCCATCGGCTTTCATAACAGCGGCAATCAGTACCATCAGAGTAACACCGAATCCTCCGGGCGTTGTTTGCCGTTCATCTGAGGCATATTCCGGGATACTTAAAGCTGTAGCCCCATCCACCATTGACCCGACAAGAAATCCAAGCAGTGCACCTATTGGTCCACCCATGACCCATCCGAGTCCCCCTCCTATCCATTTGCCCATTCTGCCCATTATTTGTTCACGAATTTAAATGTGTAAGAATGTCTTCATGAATTCCAAGTATTACCGGTATGATCATTTCATTTTCAGAATTATTAATCACATAATCCGACAAACTGATTCTTTCCTCATCCTCCATCTGGTTCCTGATCCTGTTAATCACCTGTTCACGTGTAAGTTTGTTCCTTTTAATCACTCTTGATATTCTTTCTTCCACAGGTGCGATAACTGTTGCCACACGGTCCATGAAAGCAGAAGCTCCGCTTTCAAAAAGTATGGCAGCTTCCATTATTACATAAGGAGTAGTCTGTATCTCAGCCCATTTAACAAAACGCTCAAAAACGACAGGATGTACGAGGGAATTGACTTTTACAAGTTTCTCATGATCATGAAAGATCAGTCCGGCCAGTTCATCCTTATCCAGAATCCCACCCGGATAAATATTTTTTCCGGCTATTTCATTTATCCCGTTAATTATTCTTTCTTCGGTATTCATTATGACCTTTGCCTCGGGATCAGCAGAAAACACAGGAATCCCCAGAACACCAAAAATCCGGCATACAGAAGTCTTGCCACTCCCTATACCTCCTGTAATCCCAAGTCTCATCTGCTTTCCCGGACTGTTGTTCATATCTGAAACAAAATGAATAACTATACCTCCGGACTGAATAGTATGGAGGTAATGACTTACATTATTCCGTGATCTCTTTAAACGAAAAAAATATTGTATCCGGCTTAACCGAAGTGATCCTGCACTCGGGTTTCAGCTGGGCATTGAAATTCTGAACAAGACCTGAAGTAACAAGGTAATAATCAAAAGATTTGTTACTGCGCACACTTTTGTACGGAACCTTCTGAAGATCAATAACAACAGGATCTCTGCTTCCTGATATCTTCAGACGCAGCATGGAAAATCCTGTGCCTTGAAGAAACAGATTTAGTTTTGATGGTGCAGATTCCATTACCCTGTCTTTTGGGAGATTGGTGAAGATGACCGGATAACGGATATCTGACTGTAATGCTTTTCCGAGAGAATTAAGATACCAGAATAAAAATGAAAGGAACAGAAAGACAGAAAATACAAGGATATCTCCTTTTAAAACACCAGCTCCCTTTCTGGCTGGCTTATCGATCCGTATACCTTCAGGTTTTTCCAAGGTTTTCCAGTATAATAGCCTATTATTAATCTGTTGTCGGATCCTTAAGAAGTGCGCTTTTATCCACCTTCAGTTTAATATCACCTCCGGCATCCATCATAATGTAGTTATCCTTCACTTCATAAACCCTTCCGTAAATACCACCTGTTGTAACAACCTTATCGCCTTTCTTAAGTGAACTACGGTAATTGGTCATTTCCTTCTGTTTCTTCATCTGCGGTCTTATCATGAAGAAATAGAAAACCACGAAAACAAGTATTAGCGGAAGGAAAGTTATAAGGGCATTGCCCTGTCCGCTTCCGGAAGTTCCTGCCGGTTGACTCATAAGATACAAAAATGCTGAATTGGTCATCGTTCAAATTATTTATGTTACATTATCAATTAATCATTCACTTTGTTCATTCACGATTTCTCCTACCAAACCACGGCCATATTTATTAAGATGACCTTTTTCCCTGATCTCCTTGAAAATATTATCAAGTATTCCATTGACAAATGTACTGCTTTTTGGAGTACAATAATACTTAGCGATCTCTATGTATTCATTAAGTGTGACTTTTACAGGTATCTCCGGAAATTCCATAACCTCGGTTATTGCCAGTTGCATTACAAGGATATCCATCAGAGCAATACGTTCAACCTCCCAGTTAGTGGTGTTATTGTCGATCAGCTCAGAACATTGTTTTGTTTTAATAACAGCCTTTCTGAACAATATCTTAACAAACTCTTCATCCTCATTATTTTTGAACAGGGGCATCAGCTCTGTCCGTTCACCTGATTCAGACTTGAATTTTCTAAGTGTTTTTTCAATCATCACCAGAACATATTCCATATCATCGTTCCAGTATATGCTCTGCTCCTCCAGACAATTCACAAGATCTTCTGAATCAGGGAATAGCCTACTAACAAGATTGATTACAAATTTCCTGTGAGTCTGATAGTTTACTACTTCCGCATTCATATATTCCTCATACACATCCCACGACATCATTCTTTTATAAAGAGCTCTGGGGATATGAGTGAAGTTTATCCAGGAAAGTTTTGAGGAATTAAGATATTTTTTGAATGAATGGTTATTCCTCAGCTGTGTTATGACAGGATTATCAATAAAACGACGGTTTGGACTGAGATCTTCAGGTGTCGGGATTTTTTTGTGCAGGGCACGTTCTATCTTATCTGCGGCAATATCACTTATTTCAAGAACAAGCAGAAGAAGATAATGGTAAAGATCATATGTCTTTGTAATGCTGAATAAAAGTTCTGATTCAGCTCTGACCAGATCACCATCTTCCCTGCGGTTAAAAGCATAAAGCGCCATCAGCGCTTTTATACGCAATAATCTTCTGCTTATCATTTGTAAAGAACCTCATGTTTCATGAGGTGCAAAAATACTCTTTTTCCAATTCCATCAAAACAACTTAAGAAAAATCAGAACAAACATTATGGTCTGTTTTGAAATGCTAAAATTATTGTTACATTTGACAATATAAAATTCAAATCCTAACATTAACTTGATCTGGAAATGGAAGAAGAAACCGGCGTTAAAGATGATTTAAACGGAAGTGAGGAGAAAAATCAGAAGGAGGAGATCTTCACAAAAGTTGTAAGAGCAGGTAAACGCACCTATTTTTTTGATGTAAAAGCTACCAGGAAAGAAGACTATTATCTGACTATTACCGAAAGTAAGAAACGTCTGGGTAAGGAAGGAAAAGTGTTTTATGAAAAGCATAAAATATTCCTTTACAAAGAAGATTTTGATAAGTTTACAGACGGATTAAAAGAAGCTGTCTGCTATATTGATAACGGGGAAAATGGTATTAAATCTGCTCCTGTAATTAAGGAGAGAAGGATTGATGAGAGCCATGAATCCCTCACTACAGAGGAGTTCACAAATATAGATTTTGATGATCTGGGGAAAAGATAGTTTTCCTCTTTCCGGTTCACAGAAAACGCATTCTTCAGATGCCTGATTATATATTGCTTACGCTTGCCGTTATCCTGATGATAATCGGGATTATTGGTTGTCTTGTACCTGTCTTGCCCGGGCCGCCCTTGAGCTATCTCGGTCTTATATTACTACACCTGACCCGCTTTGCAAAATTCTCCAATTCAATACTTATATCACTGGCTGCCGTTACGGTTATTGTAACCATTATCGATTATATTGTCCCAATATGGGGAACCCGCAAATTCGGCGGATCCAAATATGGAACACGGGGTGCTACTGTCGGACTTATTATCGGACTATTTCTCGGTCCGGCAGGAATAATAATTGGTCCGTTTATCGGAGCCATAGTGGGAGAACTTATTTTCAAAGATGACATGAAATATGCCATCAAGGCAGGATTCGGAAGTCTACT
>CAZPMM010000003.1:0-17844 GCA_964587405.1 uncultured Rikenellaceae bacterium | reverse complement strand
AGAATCGGACTTTATCAACTCAAAAAGCCAGCCCCGCTCGTCGGATTTGAGGTCAGGTGTCGTTGGAAGACCTGGAATATCGATATAGCTTAAATAGGTCGTAGCGAGTCTTTTGTAGAGAGGGTTGGAATAATCTCCCACAAAGGTGTTCACACGCTTATCGTGAATATCCTGGATCATCGCAGCGATAGTACCGACGGTCGTTTCGTAAATGGGTTTGGCGTCGTAGAAGGCAAAGCCTTTCTTTTCCACTCTCAATGCCGTGGCTATTGCCTCAACAACATCGTCGATATACACAAGACGTAAAGGCGCAGCAGGATCGCGGATTGTTATCGGCAGGTTATGAGCAATATTGTAGCAAAAAGTCGCGACGGCAGAGTTGTAGTTTGGCCTGCACCATTTGCCGAATATATTCGCAAAGCGAAAAATCAGCACGGCCGCCCCTGTCCTTTCGGCATACGTCTTCAGCCTTTCTTCAGCCGCGCGTTTGCTTTTCCCATACTCGTTGTCCAGTTCAGCCTGGATTGAAGAAGAAAAGATTATAGGGAGAGGCTTTTTGAGCCTTTCGAGTCCGTCGGCGATAATGGAGGTAAGGCCGACGTTGCCTGTAATGAATTCAGACGGATAGAGCGGCCTGTTGATTCCCGCAAGGTGAACAACGGCATCTGCCTCCGAAAGAGCGTCGATCAATTCCGATTCCGTGTTGTCGATATCGAAAGGGAGTAGCGTTATGTCGTCTTCTCTCGAAAGCCTTACCGAGAGGTTCTGCCCTACAAAACCGGCCGCTCCTGTTACGAGAACCTTCATTCAAGGCCTCGCTGTCTGCGCGCTTCGTGGACACAATCAAGGGTCATCAAGAGTTTCTTCGTCCCTTCGACATCGAGCCTGAAGGTATTGTGCGAGGTATATTCGGCCGTCTGTTTGACTCTCTCGTTCCCTGCGTTGAAGTACTTATCGTAGTTTAAATCACGCGTGTCGGCGGGCACTCTATAATAGCCGCCCAGGTCGATGGCTTTGGCCATTTCTTCTCTGTTCACGAGTGTTTCGTAGACTTTTTCTCCATGACGGGTTCCGATTACGCGCACTTCGGTATCTGCGTCGAGCAATTCCTTGAGTGCCTGCGCCAGGTCGGCGAGCGTACAGGCTGGCGCTTTCTTGACGAATATGTCGCCGTTGTGCGCGTTTTGGAAGGCATACTCGACGAGTTCGACGGCTTCGTCCAAATGCAGCATGAATCGTGTCATTTCGGGATCGGTGATCGTAATGGGCTTCCCTGTCATTGTTTGCTCGATGAACAGGGGAATGACTGATCCTCTGGAAGCCATGACGTTGCCATAGCGTGTCCCACAGACAACCTGTTTTTTCTCGTCAAGGTTGCGGGATTTCGCTATCATCACTTTCTCCATGAGCGCCTTGGACATCCCCATCGCATTTATCGGATAAACGGCTTTGTCGGTGCTGAGCACGACTACTCGCTTTACGCCGCACTCAATCGCCGCGGTGAGCACATTGTCGGCTCCCAGAATGTTGGTCCGCACAGCTTCGACAGGATAGAATTCGCAGGAAGGAACTTGTTTCAGCGCCGCGGCATGGAAAACATAATCGACGCCTTTCATTGCACTCATTACGCTCCGCATATCCCGCACGTCGCCGATATAGTACTTGATCTTTTCCGCCTGGTAGAGATGACGCATGTCATCCTGCTTTTTCTCGTCCCGGCTGAATATGCGGATTTCCGATATAGAATCATTGTCCATATATTTCCGCAGCACGGCATTGCCAAAGGAGCCAGTGCCACCAGTGATCATCAATATGTATTTATTCATAGCTTTCTCATTTCATACTGCTATCAAGTACCTGTTGCGCAATTCTTTCATAAGAAAAGAATGGCGCTGCCTTTTGTTTTGCAGCTTCAGCCATTTTAATATATTTATTGTCTTCAAGCATACCTTCAAGTCCACGTTTAATTGAGTCACTATCTTGCCCCTCAATGAAGGCGATATTGCCACCCCTATCCAAATACTCAACACCATCCCATCTATAAATAAGTAACGGCAGACCGCAGCCTATTGCCTCCTGCCATAGGGAAGACTGTCCACCAGGGAAAGCAGCAATATCTGATGACAGATATATATTATAATAATCTTTCTGCTCACGATACCCAACGTATTGGAGCCACGATCCATACTTCTGCACCCTTTCACGTAACAATGGAGCACATTCATCATCTATGCCACCAAATATGATAAGTTTTACCCTTGGGTTACTTAGGGCAGCTATTGCATCAATGAGTTCCATGGTTTTTCTACGTGACATAATTTTCCCACCATGTACGATCAGTATATTGTCATCTCCAATATGATACTTTTCTCTGATAACATGCCGAATATGATCCTTATCAGAGGGAACTATCTCTTGTGGATCATATCCAAGCGGGAGTAATTCGAGCTTTTCTTCTGGCACATGATAATATTTTTTAGCGTACTCCATACTGCCTGGTGTAAGGCAAAAAACCCGTTTATATACTGGGTACATCAACTTATTGACGTACTTATAATAATAGCTAATCAGTGTAGATTTTATTGAAGTGCCTTCTCCCGCACTATTAATATAATCCTGATGCAAATCAGCACAGACAATGCATTTTGGATTGCAATTCCTAACGTATCTTTTTACAGAAAGCTCAGATATACTCCCCATCAATCCATGAACCATGATAAAATCGGGCCTTTCCTTATAGAGGATATTATAAACCGGGTATGGCATCAACAGTTTAGCAAATTTTTTTGATTTTAGCATTTTCATAGCTATGCGTATAACTTTTACGCCATCTTCCGTGTAGTACGTTCCGCTGTTGACTTTTACGATTTCTCCAGACGGTAAATGCTTGTTATTTATTGCAATGACTATTACTTCGTAACCGGCAAGTCGATGATATTTAGGCAAGATATTATCTTGATAAGCCCAGTTATCTGTAAAGGGGGCATTAAGACATAGATGCAGTATGTTCATACTATATTATACTCTTGTAAATACCAAGCATCTTCTCTATGTTTGTCGTTTTATCATATAACATCATTGCACGCCTTTGCGCGTTTTTCCCTAAGTTCTTTGCAAATGTATCATATTCAAAGATTTTACAAACATAATATGCAAGCATATAAGGTGCATCATATGGATATACGAGACCATCCTCATTATGCATAATTCTACTTGTTATGCCACCTACAAATGAAGCTACAATGGGCATACCCAGTATCTTGGCTTCACTTACAGAATTACTCTCATTTTCAATAGACGAAGCCGAAACAAAAACATTTGCCTTCAAATATTGATTACACATTTCGATTTCATTAAGAGTCCCAAGAAATGTCACCTTATCCTGAAGACCATATTTAGCTATCAACTTTCCGATATATCTTTCATAATATGTCTGTTTGGCCTTCTGATATGGAGTCCTTGCCATCAATGGATTCCGCCCTGTCGTATAGATATGAGCATTAGGGTACCTTTTTAGAATTTCTGGCATTGCTTCCAACATAAAATGAAAACCCTTAACGGGATAATTAGATTGACTTAAAAAAATGGAATGATGTTCGCAGTTGTCAAGACTCCATGTATGCCTATAGAATTCATCCCGTAAAATTTCACTACAAAAATGATAGTGCAATAAGGGATTAATTCGTTGGACACAAGCCCGATCCCAATCGGTACGACCTATTACGTGCTTTACATTTTTCAATGCTTCAATCTCATACATTCCCGATTGAATAAACCGATCCCTTTGCCTCTTTATACTGTCGTGCTTAAAAAAATCCCTGAGAGTATTGGCGTAAATCACACTTACTGGCAATCCGGCATAATAGTGATATTTTCCAATAATAGAAACAAGTCCCTGAATACTTATTATAGTACAATCAATCAAGTCGGTCTGCTTACACGCATTGACCATATCCCTTGTATGCTTGTATTCTGTACCGAAAATATGTACAATATTTGGTTTCACTTGTCGAAGAACACACAGGAAAGTATCAATATTTCTCCGAGATTCTTTGAATCCATAGTATTTTATGCTACCGACTTCTCCCTTTACTAAGTCATTTGTACCATTGAATGGGAAGCATATTGTCAATTCAGTAAGACCAGAATTACATATCCCATTGGCAAGGCCAATAATCCAACCCCCGAACGGGATACTTGGCTGTTTGAGATCATTGGCTATTACAGGAAGCATAACGTTACATAACCATAATACTTTCATCAGTCTATTCCCTTCTAACACTGATAGATCAACACCAAGACTATAAATTACTTTTCATCTATGATGGTTAGTTTTATATTTTGTTAGAGTTGATCTCAACGTTTTTAGTGTTGTTCGACAGCAACGATGGTGTTAATAAATACATAACATAACCAACAGCACTTTGAAGATGAATGGGGTTGACTACACCTAATACCCAAAAAAGAATAATTTGATATGCATAGATACGTTTACTATTTACATCAATACATTTTAAAATAGATCTTTGCAAAATAACTTGAGCACCTATTGGTAATATAGAAAAAACCCCATACGAAGCATACAAATCAAGCCAAGAAGTATGTCCACCACCAAACACTCCAGACGTCAGCTCCCCAAAAATCGGACTTAGCCTAATTGCATTTATTGATTCAGCATATCGCATAATCCTATCTTCAGATGATCTGCCAAATGTCCCTAATAAAAAATATATCGAAGCATCAAGAAACTTATTCCTAAACATACTGTGCTCGCTAAATAAATTGGATATTTGAACCAAAAGAGCCCCCCAAAATTGCTTATCCATAAAAACAAACACTATCATAAAAAAGACAAACAGCAAGAATATCTGCCAGTTTTTCCTCAGAAAAAATGTCATTACCAAACCACATATCATAAACAAAAGTGCAATAGTATATAAGGATTTTATAACAAGTAAACAAGATAAAATTAACAGAATAATATATAAAAATCTATTTTTGTTTTTTGAGATAACTATATTAGCAATACAAGGAATCACAAGTACAATAGCATAGATATACCCAAAGCTACCAGCGCCTAAGTGACTATAGTAATTTGATGTTTCAGAAGACGAAGCCAGGACACGACTAGCATCAGGATAATAAAAAAGTACTAAAAGAGTATTGAATATTCCACAAACAAGATATATCAAAGATATATTCTTAACTAAATTAATTGCATATTTATTATTATCTCTTAAATAGTATAAATAAATAAAACCAGGAATAAAAAACATCAATGTTACATAGCATGATTCAAAAACATTCGACATACTCTGCTGACTTGTAGTGCCCAGCATGCTAAAGATAATCAATAATACAATCCAAGAAAAAAGAATAGTCACCAAGGTAGCCGGAAAAGACAAAGATCCACGGGGCATTGTACACAATAGCCATGTAAAAAATAGAAAGAGAAAACCGATGAATCTAATATACTGGACAGAAATTGGGAAAAAGTAATACGTACAAATTCCAATAAGAGCTAACTCTTCAATAAAGGACATATAATGCGATTTTTGGAGACTTGTTATTTTATGCTTTCCAACATCAGAACTAACTGTTGAAGTTGTTTGACATTGTTCTTCTCTTGGATTACCCATCTTTTCGCCCTTTGCCCAAACATGAATAGTTCTTCATCCGACTTTGATAATACTTCAACCAATTTTTTTGACATCTTCTCTGGCGTTTCTTCATCAAATAAATACATATAGTCATTGTATTCTTTTGAAATCCCCGGAAGCCGCGTAGTTAAGATTGGTGTTCCAGAGGACATATATTCCATATTTTTTGACGGAAAGCTATATCTTGTATATTCGTAGTTCGTCAAACGGGGATTTACCAATAGTGTTGCTTTCATTTGTTCCCGCACAATTTGTTCATTAGGGAGAATGCCAAGATACTTAACCGTATCTTTCCCTATGCACAATTCTGCTAGACTCTTGGCATAAGGGCCACCGCCATATATCCACAATTCAGTATTCGGAACCCCGGCTAGTTCGAATGCCTCAACAAGTTGTTCAAGCCCGTAATGCGCGACTATACCTCCTGTATACATCATTACACGTTTTGGGTATTTATCTGCTAAATTGCATCCGATACTCTCTAGTTTTTCATCGACGAGACATTCTATTACAACATATGGCTTGCTTTTTTTGTTGATCAAGTCATTCATAAACTTGGTGAAGAAATAGTATCCGTCTGCCTTCGATATAATAAGATCGGCCAACTTTTGACGTAAAGATTGCTTTTCTTCCAAGCTATCTGTATTGATAGATGGTAAATCGCTTAAAATATAGACAAGCTTCCCCTTTGCAAGTTTTGTCCCTATCATCACACCGCAGGCTGAGGCAACTTTATTTGGGTCACAAAGCACAACCGTGTCCCTGTTTTGCATGCAGAAGCTAAATGTATACCAAAGGCCCTGAAAGAACTTGCATAATCTACCAACGATGGGAATGTTGTATGTCCTGAAATAATGGAACCTGACGCCATTGACACTCTCATCAGGTATAGATATCACACGCTGGTTTGTACTAGTAGTGTTTACATCAAACTGACATCCCACCACGACATCAAGGTCGTTAGCGACCAGCCCCGCCGTGAATAGTCGAAAATACTTGTGAAACTGTTGATTTGTCTGTATTGATGCATTTGTAAAGACAGCAGAATATGTCTTTTGACTGCAATAGGGTATCATAAGAAGAAGTTTCACAACCACTATCCTTGCCAGCTAACTTTTCTCATAAGCAAACATTATTGATTGATCTAATTAGCACAAAGAATATCTGCAATTCTCTTACTAGCGAATCCATCACCATAAGGGTTACTGGCTTTACTCATTCTCTCGTATTCTGCTCTATCGTCCAGTAGCCTTTTAAAACTTTCGTATATCATCTTCTCATCCGTTCCGACGAGCTTGAGCGTTCCAGCAGCAATGCCTTCCGGTCTCTCTGTTGTGTCGCGCATGACAAGTACCGGCTTACCAAGAGAAGGCGCTTCTTCCTGAATACCACCACTGTCGGTCAATATAAGATAACTACGTGCAAGAAAATTATGAAAATCCAATACATCAAGAGGTTCAATGATATGAATGCGACAGCAACCACCTAGTTCTTCATCTGCGGTTTCTCGTACGGCAGGATTTATGTGGATGGGATAAATGGCCTTTACATCGGAATATTCGTCCATGATACGACGTATTGCCTTGAACATATTGTGCATAGGCATACCAAGGTTTTCTCGACGATGTGCAGTTATGATGATCAATCGACTGCCCATAGCCCATTCCAGCTCAGGATGCCAATAGTCTTCACGTACTGTGGTTTTCAAGGCATCTATACCCGTATTACCAGTAACAAATATAGTCTTTGGTTTTTTCCCCTCTTTCAAAAGATTTTGCTTGGACAACTCAGTCGGTGCAAAGTTGTAGTGAGCTATAATACTTATAGCCTGACGATTGAATTCTTCCGGATAAGGAGAATAGATATTGTAGGTTCGAAGCCCTGCCTCAACATGGCCAACCGGTATCTGAAGGTAGAAACAGGCTAATGCTGATACAAAAGTTGTAGATGTGTCGCCTTGAACCAGCACAACATCAGGCTTCTCCTTTTCCAGTACGTCTTTTATCTTGTTCAAGATATTTGAAGTAATGTCGAACAATGTTTGTTTGTCTTGCATTATAGAAAGATCATAATCCGGTCTTATACCAAATGCTTTAAGAATTTGATCGAGCATCTGCCTGTGTTGTCCAGTAACACAGACTAAGACCCGAATTCCCATTCTGGTTCTTAGTTCATTTACAAGTGGACACATTTTTATTGCTTCGGGCCGTGTCCCGAAAATCAGCATTATCTTCTTCAAGTCTGTTTAATCCTTTATTATTTATATTAAAGTCGGTTTGGAATTATAAAATTAGCCGATTCCTATGTAATCATTCTCAAGCACTGGCGCTACACTTCAAGGTATTTTCCATTTCTGTGCCTCTCTATGGTCGCCATGGCGTTTACGACATGATGCTTCAATCCCTCCCTATTTGATTCGACACTGATCTTCTTACTCATCTCCCTGACTTTCCCCTGATAATACTCGTATTCTTCAGTTATTTTTCTAATTGCTGACTGATAGTCATTGCAAGAAATCCCAACTTCAAAGCGTTCACATATGGCTTTCAAGGACGGATTTTCGGTAGTAATAACCGGCACACCCTCGAAGATGAACTCGTAGAGCTTGCCGGATGCACAATACTTGTTATTCATATCCTTGGCGTGGTAGTTAACCACGCCGATGTCGCACATGCCAATGGCACACTTGAGCTCGTCTTGCCTAAGTGAACCTAATATATGAATATTTTTATATCCCATTTTTATTATTTTCCTTTCAAGAAAGTCCTCCTGCTTCATACTGCTGTTGCCGAATATGTACAAGGAGTATTCTTCGCCCAGACGGCCGACGGCTTCCACGAGCTGCTCTGTCCCACGATCAAGATCACATCCCGATGTTGAAATTATCTTCCAATGCGCTTTGTCATTCGACATTTGATATTTTCCTTCGAAAGCGACGTCACCGCTAGCGCCATCGTAATTTAGTTTTCTGACATTCTCAAAGACTAATGGCATCAATCTAAGATGGTAATATTTTTTCATTATTTCTGCACGTTCTTTGTTGGCACAGATAATAATGTCGAATTTCCTGTTCAGCGCAATTTCGACGAGACATCCTATCTTTCCTATAAAATGCCGAACATCACCAAACATATATAATTCTCTGGCATCCTGAATCAATATAGGATGCTTCCTTAATCTCGCAATCAAAAATGATGGAATAAGCGCTTTCCTGTTGTCAGCCCAAACAATATCAAACTTGCCAATCTTGCGTGCAGCCTTGAAGCAGAACAGTAAGAAATTTATATATGTCGAAGGGCCTCTAGATGTAAAAATAATGTGATGCTCATCAATTGGAGTCGCACTGTTCGATCGAGTCAGATAATAGGTTTCTCCTATCGATTTAGCAACCTCAATCAGCTCGCGGAGACGTCCATCATATTCAATAATGCTCGCTGACATGAGAAAGATTTTCCTCAATTTCTACCTCGTCAATAGCTATTTAGCGTCTGGAAATAAAGCTCGACATAATTATCAGTCTGCCGGAGTGATGTCGGAGAAAGCCATAACATCTTGAATAGGCTAGGTTGAATCACAATTTGAACACTTCCCCATCTTCTATCCGCACGCTCTTCACCGCATTTCGCATGTCCACCACGAGCTTGGCCTTCTCGACAATGTGATCGACATCAAAGCATGAATGGTTCGTGGTAAAGACGACACAGTCGACACTCCCGATAAGATCGTCGGAAAGTTGGGTACTTATCCATTTTTTACCATTCTCATCGATCACTTCAGGAATAAACGGATCGTAATACAAAACTTCGGCGCCTTTCCTGGCAACCTGCTCCATCACGAGAAGAGCAGGGCTCTCGCGTGCATCGTCGATATCCGGCTTGTACGCGACGCCGAGAAACAGCACTTTGGCGCCATTCATTGCCTTTTTTTGACGGTTGAGCGCATAGGATATCTTGTTCATCATGCGATAAGGCATCAGGGTGTTAATCCTGCCCGCCGCGTCTATCATCGTCAGATCGAAATTGTATCCCTTGGCTATGTATTCGAGATAGAAAGGATCGAGGGGAATGCAGTGCCCGCCGATGCCGGGGCCAGGATAGAAGGCCTGGAAGCCATAGGGCTTCGACTTGGCCGCTTCGATAACTTCCCAGATATTTATGTCCATCTTGCCGGAAAGAAGCGCAAGCTCATTTATAAGGGAAATATTGACGAGCCGGTAAGTGTTTTCGAGAATTTTCACCATCTCCGCGACGCGGGGCGAACTGACCGGGTACAGGTTTTGTATCGCTTTCCCGTATAGTGCCATGGCAATGGCCTGCGCTTCCTCGCCAAGCCCACCGACCACTTTGGGTGTGTTTTCCGTCTTGTACGTCTTGTTACCCGGATCAACGCGCTCAGGGCTGAAGCAGAGCCAGAAATCGGACCCCTCCTTGAGTCCCGATTCTCTCTCGATAATCGGCTTCATGAATTCTTCCGTCGTCGTAGGATACGTCGTACTCTCAAGACTTATAAACGTCCCGGCCTTCATGTTCCGCCCTACCTCGACGCAGGCGCTTTCGATAAAGCTCATATCGGGTTTCTTGAATCTATCTAATGGTGTAGGAACACATATTATGATGGCGTCGCATTCTTTAATCAGCTTGAAATCACTAGTTGCGAAAAGTCTTTTTTCGCTTACAACTGTTACCAAGTCATCATCTTGCACATCCGCAATGTAATTCTTGGCCTCATTCACTTTGCTCACTTTTACGATGCTCTTTTCAAACCCGATAACCTTTATACTTTTTTTTGCAAAGCTGACAGCCAAGGGCAAACCAACATATCCTAGACCGATGATACCTATGACGCACGAATTATCTTCTATCCGTTTCAAGAATTGTTTTACAGAATCATTCATATTGTCAAAATTCTCCTTATGCAACATTTACTTGGTGGGAACAAATCATAGACTTTGTGCAATTGCAATCGCATAATCATTATCATGACTTATGGAGATATTGATATCTATTTTTGCATTATTAAAAATGAATGATTTTACCATCGGTGCTCCATCTTTTGAAATATAAATTACGATCTTACGCAAATCATCTAAACCCAACCTATTATTAAGAACTTTTATCACAGCCTCTTTGGCTGCAAATTTACCTGCCAAGGAAGCAGCTTGCTTTAAGTCTATTTGGTGTTGACAATCACATATAGTGATGCTGTTCTGTAATATTTCTTCATGAGTAAAGATAATGTCAATAACGTTGCTGCCATACGACGAATTCAATAACCTCTGAAATTTTGGGATATATACTATATCTATACCTATCATTCACTTCTTCCAAAATCATTATGCATTAAGCAAGCTCGCGCCACCATCGACTATCATTCCCGTACCTGTAATCCACCGGGCCTTATCAGAAAGAAGAAACAAACAAGCATCGGCAATATACTCTGGCTTTCCTATTCCCAATGGATAATGATTATTAATAGAATTTTTGAATTCCTCATAATGCGATCCCTGCCATTTTTGAATCATATCGGTATCTACAAATCCAGGAAGGATGGCATTAACTCGTATTCTTGGAGCAAGCTCGAGCGCCAATGATTTTACTGAATTAAGCAAGGCAGCTTTTGAAGCTCCATAGTCGCAAAGTCCCATATTAGAATTCAAGGCAACTATCGATGACATAACCACAATATTGGGATCATCATCGCAGGAAACCACTCTGCTTGAAAAAGCTTTTATTAGCTGTATTTCTGAAAAATAGTTAAGGTTAAAAAGTTTTAAAGAAGCTTCATAGGAAATAGCTTTCAGCGGCTTTGTATACTGGATGCCAGCACACAACACCAAGGCTTTCAATTTCCCATATTTATTAGAAATCTCAATAACCCATCTTTGCAATTGATCGATGTCACACGACAAATCTCTCGGTTCAGCAAAAAAATGATTACTATATACTGAATCACTGTATGCATCGATAAGCTTTTTTTCATCACGTGCAATACCAACAACTATTCCACCGTTCTTAATAATGGCCTGCCCAATAGCCAGACCAATACCCGAACTAGCACCAGTTACAAGGAAGTGATCAGTGTCCTTGAAAAGCATCTTTTATATCCCTCTTTAGTACAGCGACAATCTCTGCCTGTGAAATAGATGAGACTTGGTCGATGGAGGTTAAAAAATCCTTATGCCCTCTTAGCTGTCGATAATCAGGGCTGCGTTGCGGCAGCTTAAGATAATATTCTATCTTTTCTATTGTCGAAGACCTATAAAGAATTGAGGCGCTATAGATAAACAATGTGTTTCTTATCCCCAGGCAGCTTCCACAAATCTTATAATTACCAACTTTAATGTCTGGCCATTTAGGATCAATCTCAGCTGGAATTCCAATAGATTGAAGCTTTTCAATTAAGAAAGTATTGGCTTGCAAAAGCAAATCAATTGTCTTATTGCGATTTTTTGCCCTAAATCCTATATCAATAATAATACATCCCTCATCTATCAATACAGTTCCACCACCAGTTATTCTTCGAATAATCGGAATTTTATCCATCTTTGCATATTCAAGATTTATGTCCTCTGTTTCTTGTTTGCTCCTTCCAAGCACAATATATGAATTTGGGGGAATCCAAATATCAAATCGATATTCTCCTTCCCCTAGACTCTCAAGATATGAAAAATCCTTAATCATCAATATTCGATGACACCCATAGATTGAAAATCTTTTATCTCCATATCAACCGCCCCGTATGCAAGGCCAGCCCCAAAACCGCTCATTAATATTCTTTGGGGCACTGATGAATTTAGTTGATCTCCAATCTCTGAACAAATATTAAGAGGAATTGATGCTGAGCTTGTGTTACCAAACTTCCCCATGGACATTGGGACCTGATCCTGCCTAAAAGAGAGTTTTCTTGCTAACTGCCTCAGCATAAAAGCATTTGCCTGATGGAAAATTGCATATGTATAATCCTCCGGCCCTACTTCCAGCTCGTCCATGAAAGCAGCTAAATATGAATATACATTGTTTACAACATACATAAATACACCAGCCCCATCCATTTCCATATCAATATCCCGTCTTGTGCTTCCATCGGGGTATTCATGATATACAAGGCTTTTCTCATTGAGAGGGGTTTTGAATCCAATGCCAGGGATCTGTATAAATCGACGCCCCTCTCCTTCTGTTTTAAAATCAAAAGACCAACAGGAGCAGTCATCATCCGGGCCTACTATTGTAGCTGTTCCAGCATCACCAAACAGGATCGCCGTCGATTTATCAGCCGGTGAAACATAATATGAGTTAGTGTCCCCATCAAGAAGCAAAACAGGTCTTTTTATAGATTGCACTATGAGTGAAGAGACCCATAATCCATAAATATATCCAGAACATGCATGATTTACATCAAAACAAGCAGAATGTTCAGGAATATGCAAGAGAGACTGTGCAGCCGATGCATTATTCGGCATAAGAGCATCTGGCGTGAGTGTAACAAAAACAACTGCCCCTATATCTCTCGACTTAATACTTGAATTAGTAAATACTTCATTGGCGGCTTTTACACATAAATCAAGAGAAGTAATATGCTCGTCTCCACAGACACGTCTTTCTATCATTCCAGTACTATTAATAAGTGATTCAAGCTTATCTCCATAGAGTCCTCTTCCAAAATCTATGTTTCTAACCACAGTTTTAGGGACACAGGCAGCCATCGCTTCTATTCTGACATTCGAAATTTCAGAGTATACCATTACCTATACCTATTCCCTTGAATCAAAAAATTCCTGAACATCTTTTTCTTTTATTATGGTATCTTTCTTTATAAGACTCAAATCAATACCATACCGCTGAGCAAGCTCCTTGGCTTTAGAAGTCGCATTAATTTTTTTAGGCACTTCCACCTTCTGCCGGTTTTTTCTTTCAATTGCCTGTCGTGCTTCTTCTTCGGTGTCGTAAATATTGATTAAAATTGAACCAACAGGCCAATCTTGTCCTTCCTCAGCCCAAACCATAATATAGCCTCTGCCTGGCGCAACAAGAATTTCAGAAGCCTTAGGAGTCGAAACATTACATAATTCAGTATCAACGTCAACCAGAAGACCATTATGAATACGAATATTTTCTACGGTAACTGTTTTATTATTTGTATCAAGAGCTGGAGCAATAATTTCAAACGACATATCTCTTCCCTTCGAGTTTCTTTGAGAGTTCCTGAAAAAGTGTCATTAACTTAAAATTAACATCTTTACGGTAATCTTCCGATAGTCGATTCCCAAGCCTCATAAGAGGATCATTCTTATGCCAATATTCATCTTCTTCTGTAGGAATATATTCACGCTTGTCACTCTTTGAATGCCCTGAAAAACGGAAAGTCTTCATCTCAATAAAACGAGGCTTTCTGTCGGTTCGCATCTGACCAATCAAATTACCAGCAAGCATCCATAGTTCTCCTGCATCAAGTGCTTCAATATAGAATGTTTCTATTCCAACAGCCTCAGCCCTTTCTCGTAATGGCCTGCGGGTCACCAGATCTGTGGGAGTACTCATGGCATAATGATTATTTTCTAATACAAACAGAATAGGAACACTAAATACTGCAGCCAAGTTCAATGCCTCAAGGACATACCCTTCATTCATCGCACCATCGCCGAACAAAGCAACTACAATACCATTCGAAGTCAGTTTGAGCTGCGAAAAAGCCAAACCAACTGCATCGGGGACCATCCCTCCTGTGATGCCATTGGTATAAAAATTTTTAAATTGAATATGCTGACTTCCACCTTTCCCATGAACAATGCCATCGGGAAGCCCCATCAATTCTGCTAAAAGCCCGTAAGGATCTTCTGTCAAAGCAAGATAATCCCCATGGCTCCTATGATTACCTGTTACATAATCCAAATCAAGAGAAACATGATCAAGAACAGAAGCGGGAATTACCTCTTGACCTCGACACCCATGTGTAGTACCCCTCATTGAACCTTTGGAAAATAATCTTTCAATTTCTTCCTCGGTCTTTCGGATGAGCGACATTTTCCAATATATTCGCTCCAATACCGTACTATCAACAACCAAGGAGCTCATGGATACCTTCCTTAATTTTATTTGATGTAAGCAAGACTCTATTTTCTTCCTCTTCAGAGGCACCAATCACTTCATTTTTAGATCCAATTCTTCCAATAATGCCCTTGTACCCCGATTCTCTTAACAAAGTTGCAACATGTTCTCCCCATCCAAAATTAGTAATCCCTTCTTCAGCAATATAGATAATAGAACATGAGCCGGTTTCCTTCAATATTTCTTGTGTATCAATGGTATCAATCCTAGAAGGACTAATTAGTTTAATTGCTATTTCGTCCTCCATAAATAACTCTTTTTGTGCTTCTAAGACGAAGGGAACCGCACCACCATATGCAATCATCACGACATCAGGACTTTCTCCGGAATCAATAATTTCAGATATTGCGAGTGGGAACGAGTCCTGTTGCTTCCTAATAGAAAGAATATTTTCAGACTCATCGCTGGGCAGCAAATTCCTCGCATAATCAAGTTTATTTTCGATGAAAACAACGATGCCACCTTTTTCAATTGATTCATTTAAAAGATGTCCCGGACTATGAAGGATTGATGGTGCTACAACATCAATATTCGGTATTCCGAAAACTAATCTTTCTATGCTTTGAGAGTGTGTAGCCCCATACCCCCGATGTCCCCCCATCGGAGTCCTCACCACAAGGTGCATCTTTGCATTGTACAATCCCACAAATTTCGAAGCATGATTTAGAAGTTGGTCCAAAGTCAAGGTCAAAAAATCCCCAAACATTATTTCCACAATCGGCTTCAAACCACCCAGCGCCATTCCAACAGCGAAACCTGTAATTCCCTGCTCCGACATAGGAGTTGCCAACAAACGACCGGGGAATTTCGTCGATAAGGATTTCGTTACTTTAAACGATCCACCGTACGGCTCGGTAATATCCTCACCAAGCAGGTATATCCGATCATCGTTTGTAAGCAAATCGGCTAATCCTTCCTTTAGAGAATCAATATATAAACTCCTCATTCTTCAAATTTCTCCCGGCCAACTAAATCCATCAATTCTCCAACATTTTTAAGGTCTCTGAGCTGCCAAATATCTATTTTTGCCCCTATCTTTTCCTCGAGCATTGCTGTTATTCCTATTGCAACTAAAGAATTGTAATTTGGGTTAGCACGGAAATCATTCAATTCATTTACCTTGGAAGGCTCTTCATCAAGCAAAAAAGCTAATTCGTTAAAAAAATCATTCCTAGTCATTGGTTTCCTATCCTCCTTAATCAACAAATCCTAGCATCCTTTAGTACTTCTTGCAGGATTGCCAAATACTTTATCATTCGCTTTAATATCTCTCACTACAACAGCACCGATTCCAATTTGAGCACTTGCCTCAACATCGATCTTATTTAAAATAACGGAAGATGGTCCTAACCAAGTATTAGATCCTATCTGACAGCTTCCCGAAATAGTTGAGTTAGCAGTAATAATAGAATTTTCTCCTATTGAAACTCCATGAGCAATATGAACAAGATTATCTATTTTAGTATTATATTGAATTATGGTCTTCCCTAATACCGCTCTGTCAATAGCTACATTATTACCTATTTCAACATTATCTTCAATTTCTACAATACCAGCATGGGGAATTAAAGTATAATAACCATCCTCATTTTTAACATAACCAAAACCAGTTCCACCAATTGTACAATTACAACCAATAATAACATTATTGCCAATAATAGTATTCTCCAATATTACTGTATTGTGCCCTATCCTAGTTCCAGAGCCAATCTTACAATTTTTTTCAATTACAACATTACAACCTATATACACGTTATTAGATATATTTGCATTTTTATCGATTATCGCTGTCACTTCAATCTTAGCCAAGGATTCTTGTTTAAAAAATACTTTCATTATCTTTGAAAAAGCATAACGTGGTTCCCTTACAATAATAAATGATTTTTCACCCACATTACTCTTATCAACCTTTTCTGAAACTATATAAACTCCTTTGGAAATAGTTTTCAATTTAGAAAGATTTTTATCGGATACCCATGAAATAGCGTCATCATCTTTTCCTGCTAATTCAAATGGTATTACTTTGTTAACGACCTTATCTGTATTATCGGAAACTACTCTTCCATCTATAATATCAGCAACTTCCTTAAGACTAAACATAAAATTAGCTCCTAAATAATGTTATATTATTCTTTAACACATTATTACATCTTATTTTTACTAAATCATTTACTCTTTCCTTAACTTCTACTTTATCAAGTTCACAATCAGACCACCATAGAGGATGTATAAGCAACTGTAATGGTTTTTTATCTTTTGTCGCTGCCTCTATATCTGAAATCTCAATAACTCTTCGATTACTATCACTCAAATAAGATGCATGTAAGAAAATATCCCCATCATAAGCACAACGCAGTTGATTATGCCATCTATAATCAACTGTTTTGGGAATAAGATTAAATGCTGCAGGCCGATGGAAAGAAAAGCATGTAGGTTGATATCCAAAATGATCTGACCATCTCTGTACTGCCACATTTACTAAAGAGACTAATTGATCTAAAGATGTTGCCGAACTGCAATCCAAATGCAATTGTACAGAATGCCCTCTCGCTCGCAATTCATTTACTATTTCTGTAGTATAACTATCATAAACAGAATAGATTCCGTTTGCTTCAAGGAAAAACCATGTACTTCTACAATCATACATTTCTTCAATATCAGCTAGGGGAAAGCACAGCTCTGGAATAATATCAATGTCATGCCTCAACACCAATGAATGTTTTCCAGGGAAGGAAAACCAATCCAGTGTGGAGACATAATTTTTGGACAGGAAATACTCAAGCATTCTTGAGTAATCACTATACTTAAACGCCATAACTATATCCTTATTGGACAAAGCTCACCCTGAATCAAATTGTATCGATTTCCACATTCTTGACATGTTAGTTTCTCATCCAGTTTTGCGCCACATTTGCACATCCATCCATGCACCCGGGCGGGATTGCCATAGACCATTGCATATGCCGGCACATCTTTTGTCACCACGCTACCGGCGCCGACGAAACAATACGCACCTAACGTAACGCCACAGACAATCGTTGCATTGGCTCCTATGGAAGCACCTCTTCGCACAATTGTCT
>CAZPMM010000002.1:0-18357 GCA_964587405.1 uncultured Rikenellaceae bacterium | reverse complement strand
ACCATATTGGAAAGAGGATACTCTTGATAAATATACCCCATCGGGTGATTATGTTGTTGTAAAATTTGCCCGTTGGGCATTTGAGAAGTTCGAAGGTCTTGAAGACAGGCTCGGTACACAGATGCAGGCAGTAGGTGAGGTAATGAGCATTGGTAAGACTTATAAGGAAGCATTACAGAAAGCAATACGATCACTCGAAATCGGACGTTACGGACTCGGCTTTGCCAAAGACTTCAACCGGAAATCTCTTGAAGAACTTTTAACAATGCTGAAATATCCATCCAGCGAACGTCAGTTCCTGATGTATGAAGCTTTACGAAAGGGTGCAGACATTGAAGATCTCCACAGAAGAACCCATATAAAGACATGGTTCATACAACAAATGAAGGAATTGGTTGATGAAGAAGAGAAAATACTTAATTATAAAGGAACATTTCCACCTGATGATATACTCATAAGTGCCAAGAAAAACGGATTTGCAGATAAATATCTTTCAAAACTGCTTGATATCCCTGAAAATGAAATAAGGTCAAAACGTATTGCTCTCGGAGTTAAAGAAGCATGGGAGCCGGTCCCTGTAAGCGGTGTTGAAAATGCAGCATACTATTTTTCCACATACAATGGCCCCGACAAGGTCGAAGTAAGCGGGAAAAAGAAAATAATGGTATTGGGAGGCGGGCCCAACAGGATCGGACAGGGTATTGAATTTGACTATTGTTGTGTTCATGCAGCTTTTGCCATACGTGATGCCGGTTTTGAATCGATAATGGTTAATTGTAACCCTGAAACGGTTTCTACCGACTATGACACCTCTGACAAACTTTATTTTGAACCTCTTACAGCAGAAGACGTCTTAAGTATCTATGAAAAGGAAAAACCGGAAGGAGTTATTGTCCAGTTCGGAGGTCAGACACCCCTTAACCTTGCCCGTGAACTTACCGAAGCCGGTGTAAAGATACTGGGAACAACTTCTGACACAATCGATCTTGCCGAGGACCGCGACAGGTTCAGACATATAATTGAGAAACTGGGAATTCCCCAACCCGAATCAGGAATGGCAAGCACTCTTTCCGAAGCAAGAACAATCGCCGGAAAGATAGGATATCCTCTGATGATAAGACCATCATATGTGCTTGGGGGCAGAGCTATGAAAATAATCCTTGATGAACATATGCTCGAAGAATATCTTAAAAAAGCAGTCGATGTATCTCCCGACAGACCTCTTCTCCTTGATAAATTCCTTGAAGATGCAATTGAATCAGAAGCTGATGCCATATCCGACGGCACCGACGCATTTGTACCGGCTGTAATGCAGCATATTGAATATGCCGGAATACATTCCGGCGATTCAGCCTGTGTGATACCTCCTGTCGGGATATCAAAGGAACATAAAAAAACAATTTACGACTATACCCGGAGGATTGCAATGGAACTGAACGTTGTGGGTCTGATGAATATTCAGTATGCAATATATGAAGATGTTGTCTATATACTCGAAGCCAATCCGAGAGCTTCAAGAACAGTTCCTCTGGTATCAAAGGTATGTAATGTATCAATGGCCAGGATTGCTACACAAATACTGCTGGGACAAAAACTTACTGAATTCAATTTAAAGAACAGGCCGGTGAAATATTATGGTGTAAAGGAAGCAGTATTCCCCTTTAATATGTTTCCTGCCATTGATCCTCTGCTTAGCCCTGAAATGCGCTCCACAGGAGAGGTTCTGGGAATGGCAGATACTTACGGAATGGCATTTTTCAAATCGCAGGAAGCTACTCAGTTACCCCTTCCTGTTAATGGAAATGTGTTGATTACAATTGCCGATCGTGACAAACACCTGATACTTGAAGCTGCCAGGAATTTTAATGATATGGGGTTCAGGATTCTCTCGACAAGTGGTACGAAAAAATTCCTTGAAGAAAATGGAATTCCGGCAACCCTTATCCTAAAAATTCATGAGGGTAGACCAAATATTGTGGACGCGATAAAAAATGGTGAAATAGATCTTGTTGTAAACACTCCTGCAGGCCGCCTCAGCGAATATGACGATTCATATATAAGAAAAAATGCTATCAGGTATAAGATCCCTTATATAACGACTACATCGGCTGCCCTTTCAGCAACCAAAGGTATAAAGGACCGCCAGAACGGTGCATATACCGTACGTTCTCTTCAGGAATATCATGCCTCAATTGAAGATTAGGCTGCGATGAATCCTGGTCTGCTGACATGCACCGTCATTCCGGACGAAGCGAGGAATCCTTAGCAAATTATTCCTTAGCCTTCTTCTGAAGTTCCTTTATCTTCTTCTCCTTCTCGGAAAGATCCTTTTCAAGTTCCCCGATTTTAGTTTTGAATCCGTCTACCTCCTTTTCCAGCCTCCGTACATCATCTTCCAGTCCTGAAACTTCTTTCTGGAGATCCGCTTTTTCATCCTCAAGCTTTTTGATGACAGGTATATAAACAGATTTTGCATAAAACCAGGTGGTTACAACCCCGATGGCAGCAGCAACCAGAAGCAGTACAACTATCAGGATCACTGCTCCGGCAACAGACATGGCAAGTGGAATAAAAGTAAGTATCATATCATTGCATTTTTATAGTTATTTCTGTTCTTCTGTTCTTTGCTCTGTTCTCTTCAGTAATGTACCCGGCAATTGGCCTTTTTTCTCCTTCGGATTCCACAAGTATCCTGTTGCCGTTAATCCCGAGAGTCTTAATATGATCCGCCACGACCATGGCCCTCTCCATTCCTAACTGCATGTTGTATTCAGGCGTACCGATCAGGTCAGTATGGCCTGTGACAAGAAGTTTTGAACCAGGATATTTCTCAAGCCATGATCTGAAAGGAGCAATACTGCCTGAAAGTTGCGGATCAGCCTTCAATTTTGACTTGCCAAAATCGAAGTAGATCAGAATGTCCTTTGGCATTGATGCTTTTAGCTGAGCTAAAGAATCTGCCACTCTGGTTTCATTGTCGGGAACTGTCACCACTGCTGTCTTTTTTCGGAAAACGGGAAGCAATTTATCATTGAAGACCCATGACGAAAAAACAGACCATATAACAAATGCCAGCACCCCTAAGCCGATTATTTTCATTGCTGTAATGGGTTAAAGTTATGGATCAGGAAAATTTCCCTTACAAGTTACAAAAAATATAAAATAACCAACGAGATTTTCATATAAATAACATATTGGACTATTTTTGATATTCACCAAACATCCCGAAATGAAAAAGATCATATTATCAATACTGATCCTTCTGACAGCTTTAATTGCAGGGGCACAAAAAGCATGGCAGAAAATATCGGATAAGGGTACCAAAGAACTTAACCTTGATTTTAAAACCCTGCCTCCCGAATATGGAATGATACTCTGATGGGGCTGGAATGGTCATATGTCTGATACTGTTATAAAACGAGACCTCTACAGGATATTCATACAAACAGACCTTTGTGCCACGGGTAATTACATCATCCATCCGCCTGTCATTTGTTTCCTTATGCTTTAATGGCATTTACAATTCCCCGGCTTCACAAAGTAAAATCAAAAGTTAAAAGTTATTAAATGAATAATTAAAAACCAGCTTCCCAATACCTGTCTTGAATATTCAGTTATATTTAACGGTCAATTTACAGGAATTATATTTAGCGGTTAAGGTTATACAAAATGACAGAGGAAAGTGATACTGAAGTTATTGCAGACAGGTGGTACTCCTTCTGCTATCAAAAGCAGCGGAGGAGGAATTTCAATCAGTAATAAAAGATCTGAATAATAATCCTGACAGATTATGGCAGAAGATAAATTACAAAGGAAGTTAGGGCTGTTTCCTTCTACGAACATTGTTATTGCCAATATGATCGGTGCAGGAATTTTCACAACTTCCGGTCTGCTTATGTCCGATCTTCATGATCCTTTGCTTATGCTTGCATTATGGGCTATAGGGGGGCTGATAGCCCTCTGCGGAGCCTTTTCATATGGTGAGCTCGGAGCAGCAATGCCCGGTGCCGGAGGTGAATACCTTTTCCTCTCAAGATTATATCATCCGATCTATGGCTTTTTAAGCGGATGGGTTTCGTTCATGGTCGGATTTTCCGCTCCTATTGCTGCATCAGCCCTGGGCTTCAGTGAATATTTCTCCCGCGCAGTCCCCGGATTTCCAGCCTGGCTGGAGAATACCGGAATAATGGGGCCGGAATTGATAAAAAAACTCCTTGCTGTAAGTGTAATTATAATATTTACTTTTATTCATTACAGGGGTATTAAATACGGGTCCAGGATACAGAACGTCCTTACTTTGCTGAAAGTCCTTCTTATTGTAGTATTGCTTATTGCAGGCTTTGGCTCAGGGAATGGTGATTTTCAGAATTTCAGGGACGGGGATAAAGCCCTTAAGGGACTTTCAGGCTTTAAGACAATAGGATTATCACTGATGTGGATCATGTTTGCCTACAGCGGATGGAATGCTTCGACCTATCTTGGTGCAGAAATAAAAGATCCTGTCAGAACATTGCCTCGTTCACTTATCTTCGGTACAGGTATTGTTGTGCTGCTTTACCTCCTTATCAATGTACTTTATATTTACAGCATCAAACCCGCTGAAATGAAAGATGTCATTTCAGTGGGCGGCCTTGCAATGGGAAATCTTTTCGGGAAACCTGCAGAAATACTTGTCTCCCTCCTTATTGCATTTGCCTTGTTCTCATCACTCAGTGCTTTTATCATTATAGGGCCGAGAGTCTATTACTCCATGGCAAAAGACGGTCTTTTTTTCAAATCAGCCGCAAAAATCCATGAGAAATTCCAGGTACCCTCCAATTCAATCCTCTTTCAATGCCTTATTGCGGTTGTTCTGGCATTCTCCGGTACTTTTGAACAGGTACTGACATACATGGGATTCGCCCTTGGGATCTTCCCCATCATGACTGTAATAGGTATCTGGAAGCTCAGAAAGCAGAATCCGCAGGCCCCGCGTCTAAAGGGTTTCCCGTTTACTCAGATTATCTATATAGCATCCGGATTGCTTATACTGATACTTTCGTTCATGGAAAGACCCATCGAATCATCTGTTGCACTGCTTACCGTAGCTATGGGTGTCCCGGCATATTTCATATTCAAAAAGGGCAAGGGAAAGAGAAACAATATAATCGAGTGAACAGTTTTCCAGTTATATTCGTTACAACTAATTAATATTGTGACTATTTTTGTAAGCAGTGAGAAAAAGAAGTTACATAATAACACTATTCTCTGTAATTGTTACAATCTTTTTCCTTGCTGCAAGTACAGGAATAACAATTATAGTACATGATTGCCCGGTTTGTCATGACTTTTATGTCAGATCAGGTATATTCATTACTCCCTCTGAACCCGAAGATGATTGCTGTGAAGCTGCAGAAAATCATTTTTCTGCCGAAAATTCAATTACAGTGGAGGGAGTCTGCTGTCATTTCACTATAAGTAATCTCAGGCTGGATAATTATTCTGCGTCATTTAATTACAGTATACCTTCTTTAATTGCAGTTTTAGCATTTAACGACACTTTTTCACGTATTGAAATACCGGATCAGCCGGTAATAATTCTGCGGGAATTTCACAATAAACACGGAGGACGTTTTATATCCACATATAAGCATCAGCTGAATTCCTGATTTTCATCCTGTCACTAAAAATACCTGAAGTATCTGCCAATCAGGCAGATTTTTTATTTTCTTATTTTATCAACTATGACAAGATGAATAAAACATATTTAATTTTAATTACATTTCTGCTGTTCATACCTATGTTCCTTAACGGGCAGAAAAAGCTTGAAGGTAAGATCTTTGATACAACTGAAAGTGATGAAACCGGTCTTCCCGGTGCAAATATCGTATGGGCAGGAACAAATGTCGGCACAACGACAAATGCTGCAGGATATTTCAGCATAAAACGTGTAAAGGATACGGACAAACTTGTTATAAGTTTTGTGGGGTACAAAACTGATACGGTTACAGTTGATTCTTACGAAGAATATTTTAAACATAGTCTCAGTCAGGGTAAGGAGATTGGCGAAGTCGTAATATACGGAAGAGTTTCCGGCAGCTATACTGACCGAATAAATCCGGTGCTCACAGTCAATATTACCGGCGCGGAACTTTGTAAAGCTGCCTGTTGTAATCTTTCGGAAAGCTTCGAGACCAATGCTTCGATTGATGTCAATTACTCTGACGCGGCTACGGGTGCAAAACAGATTCAGCTGCTTGGACTTGCAGGTACATATACACAAATCCTTACGGAAAACATTCCTGCCGTTTACGGTCTGAATTCAGCATACGGCCTGAATTTTATCCCTGGGCCCTGGATGGAATCGATACAGATATCCAAAGGAACTTCTTCGGTACGTAACGGTTATGAGTCAATGGCCGGACAAATAAATGTTGAATACAAAAAGCCACTTACAAGTGAGAAAGCCTATTTTAATGGTTTCATAAGCGATGCAGGCAGACAGGATTTAAATGCCAATGCATCATTATTGCTCAGCGAACGGTTGAGTACTATGATACTTGCTCACGGGGAAATCCAGAACAGCCGAAATGACCATAATCATGACGGATTCAGGGATGAACCCGATATAAGACAATACAATCTGTTCAACAGATGGGATTACATAACTGAAAATTTTACAGTTAGAGCTGGCTTCAGGGCACTTGGCGAAGAGAGAATCGGTGGTCAGTTCAGTTATAATCCGTCTGATGAAGATACATGGAATAACGGATTCGGAATAAACATAAACACCAGCAGGTATGAAGGATTCACCAAAGTCGGAGGTGTTTTCGGCAAAGAAGGAAGCATGACTGCAGGCTGGATACAAAATATTTCATATCACGATCAGAAAGCTGATTACGGTACAAGAAACTATGACGGGATACAGAAAACATATTATTCAAATCTCCTGTACCAATGGAATCCCGGGCTCAGCAGGCATAATATTGATGCTGGCTTCAGCTATAAATATGATCTTTACGACGAAAAGCTTGGAGTATTAATGCTCGACCGAAAGGAATCAGTCCCGGGAGTTTTTATTCAATATACTTATACTGACAGTGCAAAAATGACATTAATCGCAGGTATAAGAACAGATTTCCATAATCTTTATGGAACACTTATTACTCCAAGGATCCACCTGAGATATGTCATAAACCCTGTTCTGACTCTGCGTGCCTCAGCCGGCAAGGGATACCGATCGGGAAACATACTGGCGGAAAATTCCTTCCTTCTTGCCAGCAGCAGAGAAATGACAATAACCGATGACCCTGATATTGAAGAGGCATGGAACACAGGTGTCAGCCTTACAGCAAATCTCCCTGTTGCAGATAAGAGCCTGAGATTATCGGGAGAAGTATACCGTACAAAATTCATTAACCAGATAATAACCGACATGGACGCCAGTCCGGATGAAGTAAGGTTTTATAATCTTGACGGGAAATCTTATTCCAATGTAATTCAGTTCGAGGCTTCCTCAACCCTCTTTGAAGGTTTTGATATTCTGGCAGCCTGGCGCTGGAACGATGTTAAAATGACAATTGACGGCATCCTCAGGGAAAAACCGCTTTCCGGAAGGTATAAAGGATTGCTGACAGCTTCATGGCTGACCCGCCTCAGAAAATGGCAGTTCGACTATACCCTTCAGTTGAATGGCCCGGGGAGAGTACCGTCAACTCTGTCAAATCCTGAAAAATACAGACGGGATGAGACTTTTAATCCTTATCTAATAATGAATGCACAAATTACCAGAAATTTCAGAAAATGGAGCATTTATACCGGTTCCGAGAATCTTACCGGCTTCAGACAAAATGATCCAATTATTGCCCCGGATGATCCCTTCGGGGAATATTTTGATTCCGGAATGATCTGGGGCCCTGTCCATGGAAGAAAAATATACGCCGGAATAAGGATATTTTTTAACAGAGACTAACAAAAAATCTTTTAACTAAATCACATCATAATGAAAACAATGCAAAAAATCATCATCACAATCCTTGTTGCAGTTGTCCCTTTGGTACTGTCTGCACAGGGAAAAAAAAACCAGACTGAAACAGTAAGGTATCTTACCTCAATAGATTGTAATAACTGTGTTAATAAGATAATGACCAATCTTCCTCATGAAAAGGGAATAAAAGATGTAAAATGCGATCTTCCGGAAAAAACTGTTACAGTAACATACCTGAAGGATAAAAACAATTCCGGACAGATTAAGAAAGCTATTGAAAAACTTGGTTTTACAGCTAAGGAAATAGCAAAAGAAAGCCCTGCAAAGAAGAATTAACTCTTCTCTGTATAAATTTCTGTGGAATTTTTTAATTAAAGAATTTACGCTGTGTTCCACAGATAGTCCACAGAGGAAATACAGAGAGAAAAAAGAGGTTTATTGAACAGTGAGTCCGCAAAGGTCCCGGATCACAACGGAAGCACATGCTATCCCGAACGCGGCAGGCATATATGATATAGTCCCTACTATTGAGGCTTTATTTGGTTCCCCGGCAGAAGGAATTATTTTTTTCTTATCTGTTGTTTCAGCAGACCAGACTGCTTTAAACCCTTCTCTTATACCAAATTTATGAAGCCTTTTCCGGAGTATACGTGCAAGGGGACAACCTGTTGTTTCTGAAAAATCACTTATCCTTATTTTCAGAGGATCAAACTTCCCGCCCGACCCCATTGAACTGACAAGCGGATATTTCCTGTTAAGAGAGTGAACCAGCAGATAGACTTTAGGAGAAAGAGTATCAATTGCATCCACAACATAATCATATCCGGCATCGAGTATTTCAGTCATTCTTTCGTCTTTAATATATTCATCGATAACCGTCAGTCTGAGCACCGGATTAATGTCGCTTAGCCTCTCTCCTATTAATACTGCTTTCCGTTTGCCGATACTGCTTCTAAGGGCAGGAAGCTGCCTGTTAAGGTTGGAGATATGTACCATATCACCATCAACTATTGTCATAGAACCAATACCCGATCTGCAGATCATTTCCGCTGCATAAGCCCCCACACCTCCTAAACCGACAACAAGTACCCTTGACTTCTGAAGCTTTTTTAAACCTTCCGAACCAATAAGCATTTCTGTCCTTTCAAGCCAGTCAGGTAACATGATAATCCCTTTTTCACTATGCATTACACAGAAGACACGGAGAAGAATCCATATATTACTCTATGAAAACTCCATAACTTTCATGCAATTGATATTTAAGTTTTCTTTAAAAAGAAATCCATAAAATTTCTGTAGATAATATTTTTTAATTCATCAGCAGTTAAACTGAGATCGGCAGATACTTTCTTATATATCTCCCTGATATCCGTTCCCGATCCGTCAGTTTCAAGAAATATCCTCTCTTTTGGAATACTACGTATCAATTCAGATGCCTCTGCTCTGACAATAAAATCAAACCAGAAGGAAAGATACATTCCTTTTGATATCATTTGTGCCGCAAGTACCTTATTTCCCCTGAAACCATGTATGAGCCAGGGTGTTGCAGGCTTGAGCTTACTGTGAGATCCCAGTAATTCTTCCCAGGCTCTTACACAATGAATTACAACAGGTTTATTATGTTTCTCCGCAATCTTTACCTGTTCCTCAAATGTTATCCTCTGAAGTTCTTTATCAGGTCCTTTAATACGGTCAAATCCGGCTTCTCCCAATGCTATTACCAGTTTGTTCCCTGCAGCTTTTCTGACATCTTCAATCTGCCTGTCAAGATCCGTACCCCTGAGATACCATGGATGAATGCCAAAGGTCCAGGCAATACCACTGACAGGAACTGGTTCGATATTTTCATGTGCCATCAGGCTTACCACAGAAAAAACTCCCTCACACGGTATGGTTCCGCTATGGGTATGGATATCTATATAATCAGCGGGACCCGGCAAATTCATGTTGCATTTTTTCTGATAACAGCCAGCCCCCTGTCAATTCTGTCCAGAGTTTCCTGCTTCCCGATCCAGGCAATAATATCAAACATATTAGGACCACGGGATGTTCCCACTATAACCAGCCGGAATACATTCATTACGGCGCCTGAATTATAACCTTTTGATGTGATCCATGATTTTACTGCCTGCCCGGTGGCTTCAGGAGTGAAATTAATTGTTTTATTCAGTAACTCCCTCAATTCAAACAATTGAACAGGTGAATCTGTAGTCCATCTTTTTTTTATAACTTCCGGATCGTATATATCCGGTGCCTTAAAAAAGAAATCTGTTTCATTCCAGATTTCTTTAACAAAGCTTACCCTTTCCTTAACAAGCCCAACAAGCTTTTCAAGGTCCATTATATCATGATGATAACCTTTTAACCTTAATATTTCCCTGAATTCCAATGCCAGATCTTTGTTACTTTTGCGAACCAGATACTGGCGGTTGAACCATTTTGCTTTTTCAGGATCGAATCTGGATCCTGCCTTATGGACTTTTTCAATTGAAAAAGCACCTATGAGTTCTTCCATACTGAATATCTCCTGTTCAGTTCCTGGATTCCATCCCAGCAAAGCAAGCATATTGACAAATGCATCCGGATAATATCCTTCTTCCCTGTATCCTTTGGCCGTTTCACCATAAGGCCAGTAAACCGGGAATACCGGAAATCCCATCCTGTCTCCGTCACGTTTGCTCAGTTTACCTTTTCCATCAGGTTTGAGAAGCAGAGGAAGATGTGCAAATTCCGGTGCTTTCCAGCCGAATGAACGGTAGAGTAAAACATGAAGCGGAAGTGATGGAAGCCATTCTTCACCTCGTATAACATGTGTGATCTCCATCAGATAATCATCAACAATATTTGCCAGATGGTAAGTAGGCATACCATCCGACTTAAACAGTACTTTATCATCGAGAGTATTGGTATTGACAACTATGCGGCCACGGATAAGGTCTTCGAAATGTATATCTTCATTGAGGGGCATTTTAAAACGGATAACATAGGGCTCTCCTTTCTCAATCTTTTCTCTACAGACATTTTCCTTCAGTGACAGAGAATTATGCAGATTATTCCTGACCGATGCATTGTAAATGAATGTCTTTCCGTCTTTTTCAGCTTCAGTCCTTAACTGCTCCAGTTCTTCAGGAGTATCAAATGCATAATAGGCACACCCGGCTGAGATGAGCTTATCGGCATACTGCCTATATATTTTCTTCCTGTCGCTTTGCCTGTAAGGCCCGTAACTGCCTCCTTCGTTAATACCTTCATCTACGCTTATTCCGCACCATTTCAGTGACTCTGTAATATAATCCTCCGCACCGGGAACAAGCCTTGTCTGATCGGTATCTTCGATCCTGAGAATAAAAGTACCATTGTTCTTCCTGGCAAAAAGGTAATTATAAAGCGCTGTCCTCACTCCTCCAATATGAAGAGGGCCTGTCGGACTGGGCGCAAATCTGACTCGTACCTGCATAATTACAATTTCAGTTAAACCATGCAAAGATATGTAAACCCTTTTACATTCATCTGTATGCAATTTATCAGCAAAAATAGTTCAGATTTATATTACCTTTGAATAGTAATTATGTTTCATCATAATATAATTTTTATTTTAATGGTATGATAGCCTGTCCCGCCTAAGCGGGAGAACCCACATGTTGGGAAAATTATATTTATATGTGTTTGTCCCGCATAAGGCGGGATGCGGGTTTCAACTTAATTTTCTGAGGTATGAACAAGATGAAAGCCCTTGTAAAAGCCTGTCCCGGTAAGGGTCTGTGGATGCAGGAGGTGCCTGTTCCCGAACCGGGTCTGAATGACGTTATAATCAGGGTGAAGAAATCAGCTATATGCGGAACCGATCTTCATATATATAAATGGGATGAATGGGCGGCAAAAACCATTAAAACCCCGATGGTTATTGGTCATGAATATATGGGATACATTGAAAAGATGGGAGCAGGAGTAACCAATCTGAAAACAGGAGAAAGAGTAACCGGAGAAGGACATCTTGCCTGTGGTCATTGCAGGAACTGCCGTCGAGGGAAAGAACATGTTTGTGAAAATACCGTGGGCATTGGTGTAAACATTGACGGAGCATTTGCCGAATATGTCAGGATACCGGCAACAAATGTAGTCCCGCTTGATCACCGCATCCCTGATGACTGGGCTGCAATAATGGATCCTTTCGGGAATGCAACACATACAGCACTTTCTTTCCCCCTTCTCGGAGAAGATGTTCTTATAACCGGGGCAGGACTTATTGGCAGTATGGCTGTGGCAATAGCAAAATATTCAGGTGCAAGATTCATCGTGGTAAGCGATCTTAGCGATTTCAGACTTGATATAGCAAAAAAAATGGGAGCAACCCTTACAATAAATCCTTCAAAGGGAGAAAAAATAGCTGATGCAATTAAAAGGCTGGGAATGAGAGGTTTTGATGTAGGACTTGAAATGTCGGGTTCACCAAAGGCTTTTATCGAGATGATATCCAATATGTATAACGGATCTGGTATTTCCCTTTTGGGTCTGCTTCCGTCAAATTTCGAGATACCATGGAACGAAATAATCTTTAAAGCCATAACCATGAAGGGAATATATGGAAGGGAAATGTGGGAAACATGGTACAAAATGGAACAGATGATCATCGGTGGTATCAATCTGGATCCGGTAATAACCCACCGCTTTCACATAGATGATTTCCAGAAAGGATTCGATATAATGGAGGAAGGCAACTGCGGAAAAGTTATTCTGAACTGGGACTGAAAGTTATAATAACAGCCCTCAGGCTTTTAGTGCTGAACTCTGAGTTCTGTGTTTAATCTTCAAACCACTGAACACAATGGTTACTTAAAGAACATAAAGGAATAAAAAACAGAAAAAAATGTATACAGAGTTTAAAAAACACATCAATGGTATTATCAGCGAGATAAAGGATGCCGGTCTTTATAAAAATGAACGCATCATTGTTTCACCCCAGGGTGCAGAGATAGAGCTTGATACCGGTCACAAGGTTCTGAATTTCTGTGCAAATAATTACCTTGGTTTATCAAATAATCCAAAGCTTATCGGTACTTCAAAATCGGCCCTTGACAGTCATGGTTACGGGATGTCGTCGGTGAGGGTTATTTGTGGAACAAGCGATCTACACAAGGCACTTGAAAGAAAAATATCCCGGTTTTTCATGACAGAGGATACGATCCTGTATGCATCCTGTTTTGATGCAAACGGCGGAGTATTTGAACCTCTTTTAACTGCAGAAGATGCTATTATCTCGGATTCTCTGAATCATGCATCAATAATAGACGGAGTACGTCTGTGCAAAGCCCAGAGATACAGGTATGCCAATGCCGACACCGGCGACCTGGAAAAACAGCTTAAGCTTGCACAGGCTCAACGGTTCCGGCTTATTGTGACTGACGGAGTGTTTTCAATGGATGGAAATGTGGCTCCTCTAAAAAAAATAGTTGAGCTTGCAGATCGCTATAATGCTATGGTAATGGTTGATGAATCACATTCTGCAGGAGTTGTCGGCGAAACGGGCAGGGGAGTTACAGAGCTTTACGGATTAATGGGCCGTGTGGAAATAATCACCGGTACACTGGGCAAAGCTTTCGGAGGTGCAATAGGAGGTTTTACCACCGGAAAAAAAGAGATTATCGAACTTTTACGCCAGAGATCCAGACCATATCTTTTTTCAAATTCCATTCCGCCTATGGTTGCCGCTGCAGGTATCAAAATGCTGGATATGATGACTGAAACCAATGAACTACAGGATAAGCTTCACAGGAATTCGGAATATTTCATCAGCCGGATGAGCAATCTGGGATTTGATATTAAACCCACCAAATCTGCAATTTGCGCAGTGATGCTTTATGATGCCAGGTTATCCCAGCAATTCGCCTCTAAACTTCTCGAAGAAGGAATATATGTTATAGGATTTTATTATCCCGTGGTACCGAAAGGAGAAGCAAGGATACGTGTACAGCTATCTGCCGCGCACGAAAAAGAACATCTTGATAAGGCTGTAAATGCATTTAAAAAGATAGGGAAAGAACTCGGTGTTCTTAAATGATCCTTATCCGCATTTTGATGAGCCACAATCTTTACAGATAAGGCACCCTTCTTCATAAACAAGGTTCTCAGAATGACATTCGCTGCACTTCCCTTTTGCTCTCGTGCCGTTTGGTATATATTTTTTCAGGGCTCTTTCAACACCATTTTTCCAATTATTGATTGATTCACTGTCAAGTTTCAGCGACTGTACAAGATTAACAACATCGGCAATCGGCATTTCATGCCTTAAAACTCCGGAAATAAGCTTCGCGTAGTTCCAGAATTCGGGCTTGAACATATGTGACAAGCCTTCCATGGTTTTCTTGTAACCATATTTATCGGTATACTGAAAATCATAGCGGGTTTTCCCCTCTTCCAATTTATTTTTGATTATCTGTCCTTTGACTATGCTCTTGGGAATAGGGAATATTTCCTCATCAGCAATACCGGTAAATATTTCATAAGGCTTGTTATCCTTCAGACCAACGAAAGCGACCCATTTTTCTTCATTAATATTAAACCTTATAACATCACAGTTAAGTATCTTCGGACGTTTTGGCCTTTCTGTCCTGGTTTCCGGTTTACCGTTTACAAGCACTCCCGCCCTTGATCCGTCACGGTATACTGTTGCTCCCTTACATCCCGATTTCCAGGCAGTAAGATATAATTCACTGACTAGTTCCTCCTTAACATCCGAAGGAAGGTTTATTGTAACACTTATGGAATGATCGACCCATTTTTGTATTGCACCCTGCATTTTCACTTTTGCAATCCAGTCAACATCATTTGCAGTAGCTTTATAATAAGGAGAACGGGCTATTATTGATTCTATCTCCGTATCTTTCATCCGGGTTACCTTATCGGGATCATAGCCGTTAATCCTGAGCCAGTCGATGAACTTATGATGAAAAACATTAAATTCTTCCCATGAATCCCCAACCTCATCCTTAAATGTCACCTTTGCATCCTTATCGTTGGGATTCACTTTTCTTCTTCGTTTATAGAATACGGAGAATATAGGTTCAATACCTGATGTGGTCTGGGTCATAAGACTTGTGGTTCCTGTTGGTGCTATTGTAAGAAGGGCTATATTCCTTCTTCCGAACTTCACCATATTATTATAAAGAACCGGATCTGCTTCCTTAAGCCTGAGTATAAAAGGATTGTTTTTTTCTCTTTCGGAATTGTAAATCTCAAATGGTCCTCTTTCTTTTGCCAGGTAAGTTGAGGATTTATACGCCTCAAGAGCAAGTGTTTTATGAACTTCAACGGAAAAACTCGTTGCTTCCTTACTGCCATATCTTAATCCCAGTGCAGCAAGCATATCTCCTTCAGCTGTAATTCCGATACCGGTTCTTCTTCCTTCTTCGGATTTCTTTCTGATATTTCTCCAGAGATTGCGTTCGATTCTTTTTAATTCATCCGGTTCGGGATCTGCTGCTATCTTTGCCAGAATGGCATCTATTTTTTCAAGTTCAAGATCTATTATATCATCCATTATCCTTTGTGCCAGCCCGACATGTTCTTTGTAAAGCTGAAAGTCAAATGCAGCTTCTTTCGTAAACGGATTTCTGACATAACTGAACAGATTAATGGCAAGCAGACGGCAGCTGTCATAAGGACACAGAGGAATTTCACCGCATGGATTTGTTGAAACAGTTGCATATCCCAGGTCGGCATAGCAGTCAGGTACGCTTTCCCTTATTATGGTATCCCAGAAAAGTACACCTGGTTCGGCCGATTTCCATGCATTATGGATTATTCTGTTCCAAAGTTGTACAGCATCAACATCGTTTATGAATTTCGGATCATCAGAATTTACAGGATATTGCTGGCGGAAAACTGTTTTTTGTTCGACTGCCTTCATGAATTCATCTGTGATCTTTACAGATACATTGGCTCCGGTCACCTTCCCGCTCTCCATTTTGGCATCTATGAATCTTCCCGAATCGGGATGTCTGATCGATATTGAAAGCATAAGAGCTCCCCTTCTGCCATCCTGTGCTACTTCACGTGTCGAGTTTGAATAACGTTCCATGAAAGGCACAACACCTGTTGAAGTGAGAGCACTGTTCAGTACCGGACTACCTTTGGGCCTTATGTGAGACAGATCATGACCAACCCCGCCACGCCTTTTCATAAGCTGTACCTGTTCCTGGTCAATCTTCATAATACCACCGTAAGAATCTGATGAACCTTCATTGCCTATGACAAAGCAATTCGAAAGAGAAGCTATCTGATATTCATTCCCTATACCGGTCATCGGACCACCCTGTGGTACAATGTATCGGAAATCCTTAAGAACTTCGTAAATAAGTTCTTCTGACAAAGGATTTTTGTATTTGTTTTCAATTCTGTGTATCTCTGATGCCAGCCTCCTGTGCATATCATCGGGAGTTTTTTCATACAGGTTGCCGAAAGAATCTTTAAGTGCATACTTATTTGCCCAGACACGTGCTGCAAGCTCATCACCATTAAAGTATCCAATACTTGCTTTAATTGCCTCATCGTGAGAATAAATAGTTTTCTTTGTAATGTTTTCAGAGGATTCTGCTCTCTTTTTTCCTTTTTTCTCATCCTGAGTGCCGGATTTTTTTTCTTCTTCTTTCACTTTTTCAGAAACAATAGTTGATCCCTGGACAAATAGTTCTCCCATATTCAATTCGTAAATCTGTTATTCTCTGATTTTATTGAGATTAAACACCAGCCGACTTCAAAAGCGGGTATTTGCTAAATTAGGCAAGCAAAATTCTCAAAACAAGATATGAAATTTATGTTTATCAACATTCGACCGTATAGTTATTAACTGTTGTTAAAATACTGACTTACTGATTTTTAATTTTATAAGAGTTTATGATTTAAATCTTCATGACTATAAATTCATTAAAAATCTGCCTTCTTTCATGTCCTCCGGATGCCTTTCTGGCTCAATCATGACATGTTCGGAACTTTCCACCCTAAAATTATCGCCAATGCCGGGAGCACCAAAAAAAGGGTGCCTGATCAGGCACCCTTATATTTAATTTTCAAATTATCTTCTTAGTTGAAAATATAGCGTAGCCCAATCTGAATTCTCCACGTCTGATGAATATTCAGATAAGGAGAATAAGTTTTTTTGGGGTAAGCATCATCAACCTTAGTCATGGAGAAAGTCGGAACATTGTTTTCATTAATTCCTTCATACTTAAGGATCGCACCATTTTTGCTGACATTCATATTTTTATAAACTCCCCATTCTGAATTCAGGAGGTTTGCAGCATTAAGCAGGTCTATACTTAGCTGAAGTGTATTTCTCGTGTTTCCGGCTTTTACGGAAAAATCCTGTACAAACCGCAGATCCAGCCTGTTCACCCAAGGTGAGCGTGCCGAATAAGCTTCAGCATATTCCCCCTTGTGTTTACTCAGGTACCTGTCCTGTTTAATGAAATCGAAGAATGCATCTTCATCGGCAGCCGATACGAATGCTACTTCACCTTTTTTTCGCGGAATGTAAATCAGATCGGAGGTATTACCATCTCCATTCATATCATTGCTATAAACAAAGCTGTCTCCATAAGGAGTAAATCCTGAATAGAAAAGACTGAATGTTGAAGCCATATGATTGTTCAGATAAGGGATGCGGTATGACAATGAACCGATTATCTTATCTGGTATTACATATTGTGAACGTTGTACAGTAGCGTTATTCGGACCATTTATAGTAATAAGGCCGTTCCATGCCGAGTTGGCAGCACTTCCGGGCATACCCGATACTTCTTTCATTTCGGTTTTGGTATAGGCAGCCATTATATTGAGATTATTTACCGGTTCGGTATTAATGGTCAGGTTCAGGGTATAGCCATAACCTTTATTTGTATTGATAAGGACGCAGGCATCTTTGACAGAAGAATAATAATATAAATCAGAAGGAAATATGTATCTGTTATCAGGTCCTGCAAATTTTGCCCATGTCGGATCTGGATTTTTAACTGCATAATTATCCAGCATTACAGAATTAATACTTTTTGTAAAAATACCTTCTGCTGTAATGGAAAAAGGGAAATCAACAGGAACCTTATAATCAACGGCTGCTGAAGATTTCCATACCTGAGGCATCCTGAAATCACGATCCACTCCGGCAATTGAACTTGGTATACTACCGTCTTCAGGGGTAACAATTGTCTGGAAACCAAGCCGGTTTATCATTTCAGAAACATCTGTAATAATATTTCCGGCCAGAAGGTCCAGGCGTTGATCTCGTCCTGTAACATTTCCATTTTTATCAAACTTGGTTTGTAACTTCATAAGCAATTGATTCATACCTGCGTTTGATGGCATATTGGTAAAAAACACCAGTGGCAGACGACCTGTGA
>CAZPMM010000001.1:0-18844 GCA_964587405.1 uncultured Rikenellaceae bacterium | reverse complement strand
ATCAAATGCTTCATCAACCATTGGAACAGGGAACATGGCACCGACAGTTCTGGTTATCATTTTCCAGAGGATGAACAGAATTAAGATTATCATCTGTGAGTTTCCGGAATTCCCGTCAGATACAGTTGAAATTGCAACAGGTTTAGGATCCCACTCCTCATATAGCAGATCGATAGCGCTCTTCAGACTTGCAGGATAACCTCTGTTGTATTCCGGGGTGACAATTATAATACCGTTGACAACTTTTATCCTTCCTGCAAAATCAAGTGCCGGAGGAGGGATTTTTTTATAACCATAACCTTTCTTAAAAAAGAGGTAAATCATATTTTTATATAATGTTTTGAACCATCCGCACGCTGATAATAACATTTTGTCAGATATTAGAAATTATGCATAAAAATAAAGGCAGGAAAAAGGATAAAAGCAACAAAGACTAAATTTGCTGGCCAAAGGACTTTTCAGCAAAGTTCCTGGAATGCCTTTCTGAATGCAAGGGGTTTGGCTATTTTGTGAAAAGTTTCTTTGGTTCCTCCTGAGCCAATGATGGTTATCGATTCGTAATTCAAAATACGTCCCATAATTGACTGATCAACATTCACACTTTCTATTTTGGAAAGGTTCATTTCAAATGTTTCCCTGCCAATTATTCCAGTTTTGATTATTATCCTGCGGTTGGTTATTACAAATTCCGAGAACCATCTGTCGAACCATGCTTTAATGGTAAGTGTTAATAACGATTTAAGCGTCAGAAATGTGATCCAGTGAAGGCGGGTTTCAAATGCTACAGACTCATCTCTTATAAGATGGTTATTTACATAATGTCCCATATTCAGGAAAATAAATATTAACGCAACAAAAATAAACATTCGATCAGATTCCGCAGACGAAAAACACGATAAAATTTAAAAGGGAATTTTTCTTATGTTTTTTAATTCTGCGGCATGACTGATAATTGAATCTTTAGCCCTCTGGCTGTCGCCGCAAACCGCTTATATAAACTTTTCTCTTTTCTGCCGGTTAAACAGTGCAATAAGAAGAAAAATAACCGATCCGCTCAACAGTATTATTTTGTTCCTGAGTGTGATCATTGCCAAGGCAGTATCACTTACATTATATGGAGGATTAAAGGGATTGAGAAATACTGTACACTGACGTTATAAAGACGACATTTATTTCAAGTGATGCAAAAATTATTATGAATTTTTAAAATCATTACTTTTGAAACAACCAGCATGTTGTAAACAAATTTCTAATTTTACAACCTGACAATTTCTGAAGTGGGCTATAAAACAAATAAAAGGAAAATTATTAACGACCCGGTTTACGGATTCATTAGTATTCCCGGTGATTTCATATTTGATCTTATTGAACATCCCTGGTTTCAGAGGCTTCGCAACATAAAACAGTTAGGGCTTACAAACTTTGTATATCCCGGGGCAAATCACAGCCGGTTCCAGCATTGTCTGGGAACCTTACACCTGATGGACATGGCTATCCAGACACTTAGAAACAAGGGCACTCTGATATCAGCAGAGGAGGAAGAGGCAGCCCTGATAGCAATTTTATTGCATGACAGCGGGCACGGGCCTTTTTCACATGCTCTTGAAAACTCAATTCTAACCGGTATATCACATGAAGATATTTCTCTTCTGCTGATGCAGAAACTGAATGAAGAATACGGCGGAAGGTTAAATCTTGCAATTGAAATATTTAAAGGGATATATGAGCGGAAGTTTTTTCATGAACTTGTTTCCGGGCAAATGGATATGGACAGGCTTGATTACCTTCGAAGAGACAGTTTTTTCACCGGAGTTATTGAAGGATCAGTCGGATCAGACAGGATAATCCGTATGCTGAATGTGGTGAATGATTCTCTTGTAATTGACGAAAAAGGGATCTACTCTGTAGAAAAATTTCTGATTGCCAGACGGCTTATGTACTGGCAGGTTTATATGCATAAAGCGGTTATTGCTTCTGAAACCCTTCTTGTAAATGTTCTGAAACGTGCAAAGGAACTGGCAATGGAAGGAGTAGACCTCTACGCGACATCCGCTCTCAGATTTTTCCTTTACAACAGATTTGAACCTGCTGACCTGCTTAAAGAAGATAAATTCACACCGGGGATTATTGCCAGTAACTTTACCAGGCTTGATGATTCAGATATACTTGTTTCAGCTAAGTACTGGGCTGACAGCAGCGATAAAGTTCTGGCGGACCTTGCTTCCAGACTTATGAGAAGGGGATTGCTTGCCGTGGAATTACAGGATGAACCATTTCCCAGGGACAGATTGACCACACTGACAGAAAAGGTTGTGAACATGTTGAAAATAGAACCCCGCCTTGCTACTTATTATGTTTTCTCAAACAGTATCTCCAACCTTGCTTACACACCAGGATTTCCTGAAGTCAGAATTTTGCTAAAATCGGGAAAAACAGCCAATATTGCAGATGTATCAGATATGTTTGATCATCGGTTTTTGTCAGAAAGGATTACAAAGTATTTTTTATGCTATCCAAAGGAATTAAGATAACCAAGAATAAATAACGAAATGGAATTTACAGCCAAAGCAATAGCAAATTTTTTAAAAGGTGAAATAACAGGAGATCCGGAAATAAAAGTCAATACAATAGCAAAGATAGAAGAAGGGCATAAGGGAGCCCTTTCTTTTCTGGCAAATCCAAAATATGAGCATTATATTTATCACACCGGGTCATCGATAGTTCTGGTAAACCGCGATTTTGTCCCTTCATCCCCGGTTAAGGCAACACTCATTAAAGTCGATAATGCATATGAATCATTTGCCTCACTTCTTACACTGGTTGAACAATCCAGACCGAAAAAGAAGGGAATACATCCAACGGCAATTATTGAAGGTAATTCATTCGTCGGGAAAGATGTTTATATTGGTGCTTATGTCTATATAGGTGAAAACTGTAAAATAGGCGATAATTGCAGAATATATCCCCAGTCCTACATAGGTAACGAAACCATAATAGGTGACGACTGCCTGATTTATCAGGGCGTTAAGATATATCACGAATGTGTAATAGGTAATAAATGTACGATTCATGCCGGAACGGTAATCGGAAGTGACGGTTTTGGTTTTGCCCCTCAGTCGGAAAATGAGTTTATGAAAATCCCTCAGCTGGGAAATGTTATTCTTGAAGATCATGTTGAACTGGGTGCAAATGTAACGATTGACAGAGCTACAATGGGATCAACAATAATCCGCAAAGGAGTAAAACTTGATAATCTCATTCAGGTTGGACACAATGTTGAAATAGGAGAAAATACAGTGATCGCTGCACAGACAGGAATAGCTGGTTCAACTAAAGTGGGTAAAAACTGTATGTTTGGCGGCCAGGTTGGTATTGTCGGTCATATTTTAATTGCAGACGGAACAAAAATTGGTGCACAATCGGGTATTGTCGGATCTGTTAAGAAAGAAAATTCAATAATAACAGGTACTCCGGCTATCGATCATAAGGACTTTCTCAGATCTGCGGTTATTCACAAGAAATTACCTGAATTGAAATCAAGAATTGATTATCTTGAACGGGAAATTGAGGTTTTAAAAAAGAAAATAGTCTGATCCCGGCAAAAATTTGAAAAACTGATATTTACATAGATAAGATTTAATTTTCTGTTTTGTCCGGTTTTTTTATTTTTTTTGTATCCGGTTTTAATTCAATTTATGAATACTGATGAGAGAAAAACAACGTACCCTTGCTGGAGATATCAGTCTCAAAGGAAAAGGATTACACACAGGAGTAAATGTTAATATCACCTTCAAACCGGCTCCGGACAACCATGGCTATAAATTCTGCAGGACAGATTTACTGGGGAAACCTGTAATAGATGCCCTGGCAGAACATGTATCGGATACGTCACGTGGCACAACTCTTTTGCAGAACAATGCATCTGTTGCTACCATTGAACATGTTCTGGCTTCTTTTTATGGACTTGGTGTTGATAATGCCTTAATAGAAATAGACGGACCTGAAGCTCCGATAATGGGAGGATCGTCTATGAAATTTGTCGAAGCAATAAAGAAAGCCGGAATAGTTGAACAGAAAGAAGACAGAAATTATTTCGTGGTAAAACAGAAAATTACTTATTCTGATGAAGAAAATGGTGTTGATCTGATAGTATATCCTGATGATCATCTGAGTATCAATGTCCTTATTGATTATAATTCGAGAATACTCGGAAATCAGTATGCGATCCTTGATACTATTGATGATTTTGAGAAGGATATAAGTTCGAGCCGGACTTTTGTCTTTTTTCATGAGCTTGAACCTCTGTATAAAAGAGGTCTTATTAGAGGCGGCGATTTTGATAATGCAGTGGTCATACTCGAAAAAGAAGTGAGTCAGGAAGAGATTGACCGTATTGCCAGATTATTCAAAAGATCGGGAATCAGCAAACATACAGCAGGAGTTCTTAACAATACGCAGCTCAGGTTTCCGAATGAACCTGCCCGTCATAAGCTGCTTGATTTGCTGGGAGACCTTGCCCTTGTTGGGCATCCGCTTAAGGGTAAGGTAGTTGCCACACGACCCGGACATTATGCCAATACCCGTCTTTCAAAGATCATCAGGCAGGAGATGAAGAAATCACTCTCAAAGCATAAGATACCGGTATATGATCCAAATCTTCCGCCTGTTTATACAATTGAAGATATCAAAAAAAGAATGCCTCACAGAGCACCTTTCCTGTTGGTTGATAAAATAATTTCTCTTGATGAAACTACTGTAGTGGGAATTAAAAATGTCACTTACAATGAATTGTTTTTTCAGGGTCATTTTCCAGATGAACCTGTAATGCCCGGAGTACTTATGGTAGAAGCCCTTGCACAATCAGGAGGATTACTTGTACTCAGTGCACTTGATGAACCGGAAAGATATTCAACATATTTTCTTAAGATTGATAAACTTAAATTCAAACAAAAAGTAGTACCTGGCGATACACTTATTCTTAAAATGGAACTGACGGAACCTTTGCGAAGAGGGATCGTTACAATGTTCGGACAGGCATTTGTCGGAAATAATCTTGTTCTTGAGGGTGAGATGACTGCCCAGGTTATTAAAAATAAATAAACAGATGATATCAAATTTAGCTTATATTACTCCCGGAGCTGTTGTCGGGAATGATGTTTCAGTAGATCCTTTTGCTTTTATAGCTGCTGATGTTGTTATTGGAGACGGAACCTGGGTAGGTCCTGGTGCGATAATACTTGACGGAGCGAGGATTGGGAAAAACTGTAAAATATTTCCTTCTTCGGTAATCTCTGGTATTCCTCAAGATATGAAATTCAAGGGTGAAGAAACCACTGCACAGATAGGTGATAATACCATAATCCGTGAAGGTGTGACAGTGAACAGGGGAACTGCATCAGTCGGCAAAACGGTTGTTGGTAGCAATTGCCTCATCATGGCATATGCTCATGTCGGGCATGACTGTTTTGTTGGTAATAATTGCATTATCGGCAATGCATGCGGTCTGGCGGGGGAGGTTATAGTGGATGACTGGGCTATTCTGAGTGGAGGTGTACTTGTTCACCAGTTTTCACATATAGGAGGACATGTGATCGTCGGCGGTGGATCAAGAGTCAGAATGGATGTTCCTCCTTACATAAAAGCTGACAGAGATCCTCTATGTTATTTAGGACTCAATATAGTGGGGCTTAACAGGCGAAATTTCGGGAAGGAAAGGATAGATGAGATCCACAATATCTACCGGATTCTTTACCAGAGTAAAAGAAATACAACACAAGCCCTTGAATATATTGAGAAAGAATTCAATCCCTCTCACGACAAGGATTATATAATGGAATTTATAAGAAATTCCCGACGAGGTATAATAAGGAGCCCGCGCTGAATATTATTTGATTAAAACAATATCCCTTCCAAACGGATTCAGAGCAACCGAAGTCAGCTTGAAATGTTGCATTCCGAAGGGTATCCCTACTATTGTTATCATCAGCAACAGGCCGAAAAGAGCATGAGTAAGGGCAATCCATATACCCCCACAGAAAAGCCATAGTAGGTTCATTATAACATAAATACACCCTGAAGCTCTTTCCTGAACATGTGTATCCCTGCCGAAAGGCCAGAGGGCAAGTGCTCCTATTTTAAGCGTCTGAATACCGAAGGGTATCCCGACAATTGTAAGAATAAGGATTATACTTCCGATAAAATATTCTATGGCAATTATTATACCTCCGAAAACCAGCCAGATCAGATTCCCCAGTATCTTCATTATCTTAAAATGCTTATTCCAGAATAATTGTTTTGTCCTTTGGATATTTTACAGACCAGGTTATAATGACCTGTTTTGTTTCCTGAGGCTTTATCTCAAAATCCCAACTCACCCTTCCTGTCTGTGAATTGTATTTCCCTCCTGATAATTCTGATACTTCAACCGATATATCACTGTTGGTCGAGACAGGTATCTGATCATGGAGAGTTAATCTGGCATGACTGGTTTTATTATTACGGATTGTTATCAGGAATGAATATATTTCTGTTTTGTTTGGGCCTAACACCCTTTTGCTCGTAAAGCTTTTCCTCTTTTCTCTTTTTATCAGTATGCTGTTATCTGTACCCAGAGGTAGGGTCAGAGTATCAGAAAGTTGATTTACATTGATAACAGATTTCCCGACAAAGGTGTTTTCAAAGTAGAGAGTTGCCTCTCCGCTCTGAAGGCTCATTTCAGCCCAGTTGTTTACATTACCGGTCAGATAAGCGTGTGGTGATATTTTCGGTACCGCTACATATTTGTATTCTGCCGGTACTGAAGTTCTTTGTATCTCAATTGTCTGCACCTTGCCGTCTGAAGCAATTGTGTATGGAATGGCAACATCGAATGAGACAGCTGTTTCACCCTCCTTTTTGTCGACAGAGACCGGAACTGCTTCTGCCATTTCTGCATTAACGAAATCTACATTTTTTATGCTAGAGGCCATATCTGTCTGAATCAGTTTTTTAGGAACTGAAATACCTCCTTTGCTCCTGATATTCTGTGCAGGCGGATTATAATAGTCAATATACCATGGAGATAGCTCAGGTACATCACCTGCAACCCATGGAGTAGCATTTGAAAAACTCAGTTTTACATTTTTCCATTCAACGCCTGAGTTCTGGAAAAGATTTGCCTTATAGAATATATTGACAGGTTTTGTAATATCATCAACTCTTATATCATAAGAAGGGAACCAGCCGGCATTTGAAACCACATATGAGAATATAAGTCGGCCTGAAAGAGGCTTTTCGGAACTGATTGAAACGGATATCACTCCGGAAGGCAACTGCTGCTTACCTGTCCTGTCTGATAACTGCTTCTGTAATGCGGTTATCTGTTTCTCATAATCCTTTATGAGGCGGTTTTTTTTCAGTACCGTAGTAGTAATCTGATCCATATTATCAGTATAAAGTTGCATTACACCTTTAAACTGATCAATCGAAAAACTTGTCTCTTTGACCAGTATTCCTCTGTTCGCAACCAGAAAAGCTTCTTTTTCTTTAAGAACGGTTATTGCGGCTTTTTCGTCCTCCACTTTCAACTGAAGTACTTCAATCTGCTTCCTAATATCTTTTATCTCCGGGGAATCTTCAAGGTTGATGAGGTAATTATTCTGATGATTTACTGAAAGAATGGTAAAATTTCCGCTTCCTTTTACCTGAATGCTTCTTGCATCAATATAGGGAGATAAGCCTGATAATTTCAGTATTGTATTTCCTGCCGGGATATCAACGGTTGTCTCGTGGCTAAGTTGTGCCCTGTCGGGATAAACAGTAATATGTTTAAGACTGGCATTGATATTCTTTTCACTGTCTGCTAAAACAGAATTCCAGGAAATTATAATGATGGTTAATATTGTTAAATAATTCTTCATAGTGAACAGTTTAAAATAATATTAAAGTTAATATTTTTAATCGTATTAAAGACATTAGTTCGGTGAGTTTTTAAAATTCATATGTCTATTTGGTTGATTATCAGCTAAATGCGACCCATGTCCGATTAAAATATAACTGCTTGATTGTCAGTTAAGGAAATAGGTGTTTTGAAGAACTATTTAAAAGATATATAAAGCAAAAAATGTGCAATATTATCATGAATGAAAAGAGCATCAGGGAGTGGAATTCATTTTGTCATTAAAAAAAAATGTTGCAAATTTGCGGGCTTCGGGAAGGTTGTTAACAGATCCATTTACCTTTTTCTGATAACAGATTGATAATTTGAATATAAATTCCATATTGCAACGCTTTTTAAAGTCAGCCGTTTTTTATAATAAATATATACTCAAAAGAGAATAAAAAGTAGGAAAAATGCAGGATAAACTTCAGGAAATAACAGATAAGATTTACCGGGAAGGTGTTTCCAGGGGTAATGAAGAGGCAGAGAAAATAATTGGTGCTGCCAGGAGTGAATCGGCCAAGATAATCGCACAAGCTGAAGAGGAAGCAAAACGGATAATTGCCGAGTCACAGAAGAAAGCTGACGAGATGATCAAGAATACAGAATCAGAACTTAGACTATCTTTTCGTCAGTCACTTAATTCCCTGAAACAGGAGATAGAGAACAAAGTTGCCTTCAGGGTTATTGATGAACCTGTTTCAGAAGTTTTTTCCGATGATATTTTTCTGGCAAGACTGATTGAAATCATTGCTGAAAAATGGGCACAGGGAAAAAGTGATCAGGAATTTGAGATAATTCTTCCTGAAAAGGTGATCCTGGAAGTTGAAAAATATCTTAAAGGGAAAACAAGTAAAATATTATCTGAACAATTTACTCTGAGTCCATCTAAGTCTCTCGAGAAAGGTTTTGAGATCCATCCATCAGGTCAGCAATACAAAATCAGTGTTACTGATACCGATATGGCAGCTTATCTGAGAGAGTTTATCCGGCCCAGACTTGCAGAACTATTGTTTGAATAAGGAAAGTGGTGTTTAAAAGGCAATATCATTGTTTAATAGCAGGACTTGCTGATCTGGTCTTTGACAGCGGTAAAGGTTTTTCTGATATGACGGAATTCCGTGAGGAGTTAAAATCAATATTGCATCCTTCAGATTATTCTCTGGTTTCAATTCTGTTTCTGCCTCACGATAATAAGAATCTCGTTGCTTTTCTTGTAGGTAATACAGTCACATGGGATTCCCTTGGTAATTATTCTCTGCAGGAAATGGAAGAACAGAAGAGAATATCTGAATCAATCCTGAAAGAGAATGATATACTTCCCTTTTACATGGTTGAAGCAATTAAAGACTGGTTTCATACTGAAAGTTTAAATGACAGGCAGGAGACGGAAAAGCGGCTAACTGAAGGCTATATAAAAACTGCCCTGAATTCGGGGAATCGCTTTCTGAAAAATTATACTATGTTCGACAGGGATTTCAGGAACATATTTGCACTGATAAATTCAAAAGCGCTTGGTCTGGATGCTGTTAAATACATTTCAGGAGATGATCCTTTTTCCTCATGGCTCAGGGATGTGTACAAAAGCGGAAAGGATTTTCAAATCCCGGCAGAGCCCGATTATGTTTCTGTGCTGTTTAAAATAGTTAAGGAAAATGAATTCCTTGAAAGAGAAAGGAAGAGTGATATTGCCCGCTGGGATTTTATAAATAAAGAGACATTTTTTGAATATTTTACAATAGACTGGCTATTGGGATATCTTATAAAGTTGTCAATAATAATAAGATGGAAACAGCTTGATCCAGAAGCAGGAAAAATGATGTTGAAAAAGCTGGTTGAGGACATGAGAACATCTCGGAAAGCAGTTAATATAACTGAAGAATAAAAGGTTTATAATAATATAATAATCCATGTAAATAACAATAAATGGCGACAAAAGGAAAGGTATACGGAATAATATCCAATTTAGTCATTGTCAATGCAGACGGACCTGTTGCCCAGAATGAGATATGTATGATAACTCATGGCAATACAAAGCTTATGGCTGAGGTTATCAAATTAAATGGTGATCAGGCATTTGTTCAGGTTTTCGAAAGCACACGCGGTTTAAAAATAGGTTCGGAAGTGGAATTTAGCGGAAGCATGCTTGAAGTGACTCTTGGCCCGGGTATCCTGTCACGTAAATATGACGGATTACAGAATGACCTTGAAAGACTGGAAGGTATATTTCTGAAAAAAGGAGAATATAATTATCCTCTTGATCAGAATGCAAAATGGGAATTTACACCGCTTGCACAAACAGGAGATACTGTAGAGGCGGGTTCATGGCTGGGAGAAATAATTGAGAACTGGATGCCTCATAAAATTATGGTTCCCTTTAAGATGCATGGCAGTTATAAGGTGAAATCAGTAATGAATAAAGGATTTTACCGGGTAAATGATACAATTGCAGTTATATCTGATAAAGACGGACAAGATCATAATATAACAATGGTGCAGAAATGGCCGGTAAAACTTCCGATAAAAGTATACCGGAATAAGACCAGACCATTTAAAATCTTGGAGACAGGCGTAAGGGTGATTGATACGCTTAATCCTATAACGGAAGGCGGAACGGGATTTATTCCAGGACCTTTCGGTTGTGGAAAGACAGTTCTTCAGCATGCACTTTCAAGACAGGCTGATGCTGACATGGTTATAATAGCAGCGTGCGGAGAAAGAGCAAATGAAGTGGTTGAGATCTTCAAAGAGTTTCCTGAACTGACTGATACGAGAACAGGCAGAAAACTGATCGAAAGAACAACCATCATTGCAAATACTTCAAATATGCCGGTAGCGGCAAGAGAGGCATCGGTTTACACGGCAATGACAATTGCGGAATATTACCGTTCAATGGGTTTGAAAATATTATTGCTTGCCGACTCTACTTCAAGATGGGCCCAGGCCCTGAGAGAGATGTCGAACCGAATGGAAGAATTGCCTGGGCCGGATGCTTTCCCGATGGATCTTCCTGCGATTATTTCAAATTATTATTCAAGGGCCGGATTTGTGGAACTGATCAATGGAAGTACCGGTTCAATTACTTTTATCGGAACAGTATCGCCTGCCGGTGGAAACCTTAAGGAACCTGTAACAGAATCGACAAAGAAAGCTGCTAGATGCTTTTATGCCCTTTCACAGCAAAGATCCGATTCAAAAAGATACCCGGCTATCGACCCTATTGAAAGTTATTCTAAATACCTTGAATACGACGAGGTTAAAGACTACCTCTCTGAAAGAATATCTCCAGATTGGCACGACAAGGTTACAAAGGCAAAAAATATTCTTCTGAGGGGCAGGGAAGCTCAGGAACAGATAAATATTCTCGGCGATGATGGTGTCCCTCTGGATTATCATATACGATTCTGGAAATCTGAAGTAATTGATTTTATTATTCTGCAGCAGGATGCTTTTGATAAAATTGATCAGATAACACCACTTGAACGCCAGAAATATATGCTGAACAAAGTTTTGGAGATTAACGACAAGATTTTGAATTTCAATACATTTGAGGAAGTTTCTTCTTTTTTCAAGAAGATCATCAACCTGCTCAGACAGATGAATTATTCTTTTTTTGAATCAAATGAGTTTTACAAATATCAAACAGAACTGGAACAGGAGCTTAAAGAATTTGCAGAGATATGACAGAAAAGAGAGCATTTCAGAAGATATATACAAAGCTGACACGGATCACCAAAGCAACATGTTCGGTAAAAGCATCAGGAGCTGGATATGAAGAACTTGCACTGGTAGACGGACGTCTTGCCCAGGTAGTTAAAATTATCGGTGATGAAGTTACACTTCAGATATTCTCAGGTACTGAGGGCATTCCGACAAATGCCGAACTGATATTTCTTGGAAGGCCACCTGTTCTTAGAGTTGATGAAGATCTTGCGGGACGGTTTCTGGATGCCTATGGAGAACCTATCGATGGAGGTCCTTCACTTTATGGGACTGAAAGAGAGATTGGGGGTCCTTCGGTAAACCCTGTAAGAAGAATGCAGCCTTCGCAGTTAATAGCAACCGGGATAGCAGGAATAGATCTTAATAATACACTGGTTACCGGTCAGAAGATACCCTTTTTTGCGGATCCTGATCAGCCTTTTAACCAGGTGATGGCTACTGTAGCCCTCAGGGCTCAGGCTGATAAGATCATTCTCGGAGGTATGGGATTAACAAATGATGATTATCTCTATTATAAGCATGTGTTTGAGAACGCAGGTGCTTTGGAAAGAATAATCGCATTTATTAACACAACGGAAAATCCACCGGTTGAAAGACTTCTTGTACCCGATATGGCATTGACAGCAGCAGAATATTTCGCTGTTGAAAAGAAGGAGAAGGTACTTGTACTGCTTACTGATATGACCCTTTTTGCAGATGCACTCTCGATCGTCTCAAACAGAATGGACCAGATACCTTCAAAAGATAATATGCCCGGTTCATTATACAGCGACCTTGCAAAAATATATGAAAAGGCAGTTCAGTTCCCTGAAGGAGGCTCAATAACTATAATTGCAGTAACAACACTTTCGGGCGGAGATATTACTCATGCTATTCCTGATAATACCGGGTATATAACTGAAGGCCAGCTTTTCCTCCGCCGCGATACGGAAATAGGAAAAGTAATTGTCGATCCCTTCAGATCACTTTCAAGACTTAAACAATTAGTTATCGGTAAACAGACCAGAGAAGATCATGCACAGGTAATGAATAGCGCCATCAGGCTTTATGCAGATGCTGCAAATGCAAAAACAAAACTGGAGAATGGTTTTGAGCTTTCACAATATGACGAGAGAACCCTGAGCTTTGCAAAAGAATATTCAGAAAAGCTCCTGGCAATTGATATCAATGTCGATATTACCTTAATGCTTGATACATGCTGGAAACTTTTTGGCAAATACTTTTCCAAAGAAGAGATAGCAATAAAAGAAGAACTTGTAAAACAATACTGGTCGGCAGACTCAGAATAAAAAGCATTTCTGTTAATGGCTATCAGATTTCAATATAATAAAATATCACTTCAGAATCTCAACAAGCAGCTTAAGATCAGGGAGAAGGCCTTACCCATTCTTAAAAACAAAGAGTCTGCCCTGAGAATAGAGGTAAAACGTGCGAAGGACCAGGCTGATGAGTTTGAAAAAGAATTGGCTGTCATTATGAACCGCTATAATGAAGGGATCAGGTTGTGGTCAGAATTTGATAAAAGTTTGCTAAAGGTGGAAGAGATAAAAACAGGACTCATTAAGATAGCCGGGATAAGTATACCTGAATTTAAAGATATCTCATTCATCCTTAATCCATTTAATCTCTATGAAAGTCCTGCATGGTTTGCCGAAGGGATTAAAATACTCCGGGAGATGGCAACAACCCTTGCCAAAAGGGATTTGATGCTTAAAAAAGTGGAATTACTTGATCATGCCAGGAAAAAAACTACCCAGAAGGTAAATCTGTACGAAAAAGTACAGATACCAGGTTATGAAGATGCAATCAGAAGGATTAAACGCTTTCTTGAGGATGAGGAAAACCTTTCAAAATCGGCTCAGAAAATTATTAAAGCCCGGCAGGAAGAAATCAATATTAAAATTGAATCTGAATGATCGCAGGAATAAAGAAATATACTTTTCTGGTTCATCACAGGGATTATGCTGATCTGCTTAACTCATTGAGGGATGCCGGTGTTGTACATATTGTGGAAAAGAGGAAACTGGATGAAAACAGTGAAATACAAGATGATGTTAACCAGTTAAAAAGATACAGAGCCGCAGCCAGGCAACTGACTAAACTGGTACCCGGTCTGACACGGTCGGAAAAGGTTGAAAATCCTGAAGAAGTGCTTTCTGAAATGGAAAACCTGATAAAGGAAATTGAAGAAAGGAAGCACAGTATTGAAAAGCTTAAAGCCGAAGCTGCAAGATCAATGCCCTGGGGTAATTTTAATTCTGATACCTTTCGGAAACTTGAAGATTCGGACTGGACAATTTCCCTGTTCAGTTGTTTAAAGAAACAATTCAGGGAAGAATGGAATGAGAAATATACAGTAGAAATAATCAACGATGAGACCAGCAGGTTGTATTTTGCCGTTATTCACAGGAGGGATGAATTTCCTGAATTGGATGCTGATACTGAAAAAATTCCTGAGAAGTCTGCTGCTGCAATTAATGAAGAAATAACCCGGCATGAGAATATAATCTCCGGGATAACTGAAAAGATAAAATCGATGGCTCCTGTATGGAACAGATCTTTTGATGAAGGATGCAATACTGTTATCAGCAGGATCGATTATAAAACAGTTGAACATCAGGCTGACAAATATGTTGATAACAATTTATATATCCTTGAGGGCTGGGTTCCTGATGAAGAAAAAGAAAAGTTTGAAGAGTTGCTCAGGAATTCGGAATGCTATTCATTCCTTACAGAACCCGGGGAAAATGAAAAAATACCAATAATTCTCAAAAACAATAAGTTTGCTCAACTTTTTGAACCAATAACAAGATTGTTTTCATTACCTGATTACAGGGAGTTGGATCTTACTCCTTTTTTTGCCCCGTTTTTTATGCTCTTCTTCGGTTTCTGTCTTGGTGATGCAGGTTATGGTTTGTTTTTCGTACTTGGCGGATTCCTGGTAAAAAAGAGAGTCAGTCAGAAATTTCGACCATATGTTTCATTGGTTCAATACCTGGGGGCAGCAGCAATATTGTTCGGAATCATTTCCGGAACTTTTTTCGGAATAAATCTTATAGACACTGGCTATACGATTACCGGTCAGTCTGTTGTCCGGATGAAAGAATATGGAGTCCCGGAAAAGATTATAGCTGACCTGGAACAATTAAAGGGCGAATCATTTCCCACACGCTCAGGCTTTACAGATAAAGTTGTTAGCATTATCGGAGAAGATGAGTTTAACAATGTAAAAGCGGGAATCCTGAAGAGTGCAGAATCTGATTTTTCGTTATTGAGATCTTTCAGGTATCTGATGCAGGATTCATTGAGCATGTTCTATCTTGCCATAATTCTTGGTGCTCTTCAGATTTTATTCGGTATGGTGGTGAAGATCTTTAATATATCAAGGCAAAAAGGATTTAAATACAGTTTCTCTGTTATTGGATGGGTTGTCCTTCTCCTTACACTGATAATTTTTAAAGGAGGTGCAGCAATAAAACTCATCGACGAGACACGTTTTAAACTACTGTTTAACGGACTATTAATATTCTCCCTTGTATTGATATTCATTTTCAATACTCCGGGAATAAATGTCTTTCTGAGAATCGGGAAAGGAATGTGGGATACATACAATGTGGTTACCGGTATCTTCGGAGATCTTCTTTCTTACATCAGACTTTTTGCACTGGGGATATCTTCATCCATCTTGGGATTTGTTTTCAATGATATCTCTTCACAGATGCTCTCTGTTCCGTATGTCGGCTGGTTGCTGTTTGTTATAATACTGGTGATAGGTCATGTGCTGAATCTTTTTATGGCAACTCTGGGAGGATTTGTACATCCCCTGAGGCTGACTTTTGTAGAATTCTATAAGAATGCAGGATTTAACGGAGGAGGAATTGAATATAAACCATTTAAACTAAAACAATAAACGATTAACAGAATATCTATTATGGAAACAACAAGTCTTATTTCAGCTTCAGGAAATCTGCCTGTGATACTTTCGTATCTGGGATTGTCTATAATGATTGCATTGAGTGGCATAGGCAGTTCAATAGGAGTGACAATGTGTGGAAATGCAACCATAGGTGCAATGAAAAAAAATCCTGATCCATTTGGTAATTATATGTTACTGAGTGCTCTTCCCGGAACACAGGGTCTGTATGGTTTCGGTGGATTCTTTTTAATTAACGGCAGCGGAGTGATCAGTCCGGAAATGACTATGCTTCAGGGTATCGCAATACTATCGGCAGGTCTGGCTCTTGGATTTGTAGGTCTTTTTTCAGCATTGAAACAGGGAGGTGTTTGTGCAAATGGAATAGCCTCTATCGGCTCCGGTAATGATGTGTTCGGTAATACAATGATCCTTGCAGTATTCCCTGAACTCTATGCTATTATCGCTTTTGCAGCAACATTTATTATAAGCACTTCAATTTCATAGTGTCTTTTGAATCAGTCATTTTTTGAGTCTTTTATCTTAAACTGATAAAACCGGCAAGGAATACCGGTTTTGACCGATATAGTTTTCTTCGCTCCGTGTAGTTCTATATCAGATTTCCTTACACTGGTTTTTTAACGGATATATTATTTTTAATAATTTTACCAGATTTTATTTAGATTAAATATAATTAACATTTAGTCTTCAGGTTTGTTTAATCAAAAGGAAACAGAGGAAATAAGAACAGACGGAAATGCAAAAAGATCAAGATAAGATATTAAGTGAGGTTACTTCGGGTGAATACAAGTACGGATTCTATTCCGATATTGAAATGGAAAAGATTCCCAGAGGTTTGAATGAAGACATTATCCGTATCATTTCAGGGAAGAATAATGAGCCGGAATGGCTTCTTGATTTCCGTCTGAAAGCTTTCAGACACTGGCAGGCGATGAAAATGCCCACTTGGGCTAATCTCACAATACCCAAGATAGATTACCAGGATATAATTTATTATGCTGCACCCAAGCCAAAGAAAGTACCTGGCAGTATTGAAGATATTGATCCGGAACTGAAAAAGACCTTTGATAAACTTGGTATACCTCTTGATGAACAGAAACATCTTTCAGGAATGGCAGTTGATGCAGTAATGGACAGTGTTTCTGTCAGAACTACCTTCAGGGAAACCCTTGCCGAATCCGGTATTATATTCTGTTCTTTCAGTGATGCAGTAAAGGAATATCCCGATCTGGTTAAAAGATATATGGGAACAGTGGTTCCTTATACCGACAATTTCTTTGCAGCATTAAATTCTGCAGTATTCAGTGATGGTTCCTTTTGTTATATACCAAAAGGAGTAAGGTGTCCGATGGAATTATCGACATATTTCAGGATCAATGCTGAAAATACAGGGCAGTTTGAAAGGACGCTGCTTGTTGCAGATGAGGAGAGCTATGTAAGCTATCTTGAAGGATGTACAGCACCAATGCGCGATGAGAACCAGCTTCATGCTGCAATAGTTGAAATAATTGCAGAAAACAATGCTGAAATTAAATATTCCACTGTTCAGAACTGGTATCCGGGAGACAGGGAAGGGAAGGGAGGTATTTTCAATTTTGTTACAAAAAGAGGTTTGTGCAGGGGAGAGAATTCAAAGATCTCGTGGACGCAGGTGGAGACCGGTTCTGCAATTACATGGAAATATCCTTCATGTATACTTCGCGGCGATAATTCAACAGGAGAGTTTTATTCAGTAGCTGTTACAAATAATCACCAACAGGCTGATACGGGTACAAAGATGATCCATACAGGAAAAAACACAAGAAGTACAATAGTGTCAAAAGGTATCTCAGCCGGATTCAGCCAAAACAGTTACCGGGGACTTGTAAAAGTACTTAAAAAGGCTGCCGGGGCAAGGAACTTTTCTCAGTGTGATTCACTTCTGCTCGGGGATAAGTGTGGAGCTCATACTTTTCCATATCTTGAAGTTGACAATCAGACTGCAATAGTTGAACATGAAGCAACAACTTCAAAAATAGGAGAAGATCAGATCTTTTATTGCAATCAACGGGGTATAAGTACTGAAGATGCTATTGGACTTATTGTTAACGGTTATGCTAAAGAGGTATTGAACAAGCTGCCTATGGAATTTGCAGTTGAAGCGCAGAAACTACTGCAGATCAGCCTGGAAGGTAGTGTGGGATAGAAAAATTGTGACTTATATATTATTATGCTTATTATTAATAATTTAAAAGCATCTATAAACGGGAAGATGATCCTGAAGGGAATCACTCTTGAAGTGAAAGCCGGCCAGATACATGCACTGATGGGGCCTAATGGTTCCGGGAAAAGTACACTCGCTGCCATACTGGCAGGAAGAGAGTTCGCGGAAGTCATCGAGGGGACTGTTACCTACATGGGAAAAAATCTTTTGGAAATGTCTCCTGAAGAACGTTCGAGGGATGGAATTTTTCTTGGATTTCAGTATCCTATCGAGATTCCCGGAGTGAGTATGGTTAATTTTATGAAGGCAGCAGTAAATGAACACCGGAAACATAAAGGGTTGGATCCGCTTTCAGCATCGGATTTCCTTAAGCTGATGCGTGAGAAAAAAGAACTTGTTGAGATTGACTCAAAACTTGCAAACAGATCAGTTAATGAAGGTTTTTCAGGTGGTGAAAAGAAAAAAAATGAAATATTTCAGATGGCAATGCTGGAACCAAAATTGGCAATACTGGATGAAACTGATTCAGGACTGGATATAGACGCCCTGAGAATTGTTGCCAATGGTGTTAATAAACTCAAACGACCTGATACATCCGCTATCGTGATAACACACTACCAGAGACTGCTGGATTACATAATTCCTGATGTCGTACATGTTCTTTATGATGGCAGGATAGTTAAAACAGCAGACAGGAATCTTGCCCTTGAACTTGAGGAAAAGGGATACGACTGGATAAAAAGGGAAGCTGATAAAAACAATACACATGAATGATCAGTCAGAAAGAACAGAAAGGTATTTAAAACTGTACCGCGAGAATATTGAGAGAATATCGCTTTCTTCTTCTCCTTTTACCAATTCGTATCGCAAATCTGCCATAGAAAAATTTGCTGCACTTGGTATTCCCACCAGGAAGAATGAATCATATAAATATACCAATCTGGATACTTTTTTCAATCACGATTACAGTAATTACTTTATGCCTGGAGAAAAAGATTTCAGAAAGGCTGAAGAATTCAGATGTGATGTAACTGACCTCGATACACATGGAATTGTGCTTTTGAAT